>CBHRAM010000415.1:0-3192 GCA_966076165.1 uncultured Chitinophagaceae bacterium | reverse complement strand
GAATTTTTGAAATTTAGCATGCCAGGTAAAGGTTTCACCCAGCATCATCTTAAACCATTTCCAGTTACGTTCCGTTCCTGTTACAGAATGCACGCCCACAAAACCACCACCTGCTTCAATATATCTTCTAAAAGCCACCCGCTGGTCATCTGTATCAAATACATCATTATTGGTGCTGGTAAAAATGAGCATCTGGTATTTTTTCAGGTTGGCTTCGGTAAATACAGAGGGGTCATCAGAAACATCTGCGGTAAAACTGTTTTCCGCAGCCATTTGTTTGACGCTGGCCACTGCAGAAGCAATATTATCATGCACATAGCCTTTCCCGTTCTTTGTATATACCAGCACCCGGCTGTTTTTCAGTTTACCCTGTGCGTTGGTAATATGGGAAAGCCCCATCATACAAAGGCTTATCATACATACCCACGCTGATTTTCTTACTCCTGTTTTCATAGTGTTCATCATAGTTGTTTCATCCGTTTATAGTGAATTATTATTCATTGTTCCATAATATGGAACGTATAAGATGGTTTCAAAACGATACAATCCCTTTTCCCGGTAGTTTTTATTCACAGCCGCTGTGGATTTCCTGTTTACCTGTTCAATAATATGGAATACGTAGCCTGGCTTTCGCTTAGTCATTTCCCAAAGAAATGCCAGCTTACTTTTTTTTACCCACCGGTGCAGCGAAGAAGAAAGAATTTCCGTCATATAGGAAATCTGCAGGAACGTAAATGCTTTGATAGCCAATAATAGCAAGCGTTTCAGAAGATCTATCGAAAGGGTAGGCTTCATCAACAGGATATCAGATCCCCAGGTATTCAAACCGGTTCTTTTCATCGGGCAAGCATGTTATTGCTTAACTAATTTACTGCTAACCACAAGCAGCCGCCACTTAATTTACGAAAACCTTTTCGTAGAAAACACGCAACAAAATATTTCCGTTTGATTGATAGTTCAAAAACTGATTTAATTTAACATTCTATTAATAGTCTGCTGTAAAAAACGGGAACGATTGCCCGAAGCTTACTGTTATTCATCAAAACCAATTCTTGCCATTATGAAGAAAAATCCGAATGCTTTTAAAGCAGTCCCCTTCGCGCGCATACTACACATGGTATGCTTCGTGATACTCGCGGGATCCTTCGCAGTTACGGCAAAAGCCGGATGGTCAGCGAATAAGCTCGCTGCCCTCAATCCCCCTCCTTCTACCGTTACCGGTAAAGTATCTGATTCCAAGAACGTTCCACTGGAAGGTGTAAGCGTTACGATCAAGGGTACAAAGCGTGGGGTAACCACCAATGCAATGGGTGTGTTTACTATTAACAATGTTCCCGACAACGGAACACTCGTTTTCAGTTTTACAGGCTTCGGTTCTAAAGAAGTAGCTGTAAAAGGAGGCGGACCCGTAAACGTGTCACTCACAGAACAGGTTTCCGGCCTGAATGATGTGGTGGTGGTAGGTTATGGTACCCGTACCAAGAAAGACCTTACCGGGGCTGTTTCGCAGGTAAAAGCCACTCAGCTGGAAAATGAGAACCCTAAATCTGTTCAGGATATGTTACGTGGTAACGCTCCCGGACTGGATGTAGGTTTCGATGCCAGCACAAAAGGTTCAAACTCCAGTTTACAGATCCGTGGTAAAGGAACGCTGACCGCCAGTTCCAGCCCATTGATCGTATTGGACGGGGTAATTTATCCCGGAGGTTTGGAAGATATCAACCCTAATGATATCAATACCATCGACATCTTAAAAGATGCGAGCTCTGCAGCCGTATTCGGTGCAAGATCTGCGAATGGTGTTATCCTGATCACTACCAAAAAAGGTAAAACAGGCAAACCCGTTATTACCGTTAACAGCAATGTGGCTAAAAACGTATTAACGAACAAACCTCACTTACTTACACCTGCCGAATTCATTAACTGGCGCCAGGATGTAAGATGGGCCATGTCTGGTTTTGATTCTACCTCTAAACCGGGTGTACAATATAAATACTGGAACCCAACCACTCTCCCATCTTCTCTTACTGTAGCCAACTGGCTGGCATTAGACGGATCTTCCGGCGACCCTACCGTTGCCTGGCTGAACCGTTTGAGCTTAAAACCGGTTGAGATTGCTAACTATCAGGCAGGTAATATCCTTAACTGGGAGAACCTGATCTACAACCAGGGCGCTATGCAGCAGGATCATACGATCAGCATCGCGCAAAGAAAAGAGGACCTCAGTTATTATTTCTCTGTTGGCTATCTGGAAAACCAGGGTTTAACCGTAGGTGATAAATATAAAACCATCCGTACCCGTTTCAATCTGGAATCAAACATTGCCAAATACCTCACCGTAGGTGCCAGCATCCAGTTTGCTGAAAGAGATGAGAGCTCTGTGTTGGTGAACTTAACAGATATGATCCACACCACACCGTTTGGTTCATATTATGCTGCTGATGGTGTTACCTTACGCGCCAGCCCGAATGATGATCCGGGTAATAACTCACATCCATTCCTCGGGCAAACTTATACAGACAGAATGTATAAGTATGATAACTTCTTCGGACAGTTATATGCAAAAGGTAAATTACCATTTGGTTTCTCTTACTCAGTAACCTATTCTCCAAGATTTGACCTGCTGCGTGAGTATAACCACCAGTCGGGCAATAACCCTGTTCTGGCAACCAGAAAAGGTATTGTGGACAGAAGAAACCAAACCGTTTTCTCATGGAACCTCGATAACCAGATCAACTGGGCGGGTAAATATGGCAAGCACTCTATTGAAGCCACTTTCCTGATCAATGCAGAGAAATTCCAATCATGGAACACTACGATCCATGCTGAGAACTTTGCACCGAATGATAACCTGAGTTATAACTCTATCCAGTCAGCAACCCTGCCTTTCACTTCCAACAGTGATGACCAGTATGAAACAGGTGATGCCTTGATGGGTCGTATCAACTATAACTACAACCAGCGTTATTTCCTGACCTTAACAGCAAGACGTGATGGATATTCAGCCTTTGGTCAGCAAAATCCAAGAGCTACTTTCCCTTCTGCAGCCTTCTCATGGGCGATCAGCGAAGAGAAATTTATGAAGAGCACCGACAAATGGCTGGATTATGCCAAAGTAAGGGTTTCTTATGGTGAGAACGGTAACCGCTCTATCGGACGATATGCTGCTCTTTCTAACCTGTCTTCCGGTAC
>CBHRAM010000414.1:0-3192 GCA_966076165.1 uncultured Chitinophagaceae bacterium | reverse complement strand
TATCCATTTCAAACACCGCACATTCAACACCACCGATCTTTTATACTTTATCGAATTTCTACAATATCACTACACAAATCACAAAAGCTTAGAAGATGCCTTCGTAAAAGGTTCAACAAAAAAAGAAAAAGAAATTTCCCCACCTCTCCGAGGAGGGGACAATGTGCAAGCCGCAGGCTCAAGCATTTGGGGTGGTGTTGAACTCGCACTCACCCATTTTCATAATTATTTCTTCTCCCTCGAACACGTTCCCAACCGCACCAAAAAGCATATTGCCACTCCTTATAAAGGATCTACCTGCAAACGGTTAAATATGTACCTGCGGTGGATGGTGCGCAAAGACAAACACGGAGTTGACTTAGGACTCTGGAAAAAAATTCAACCATCCGAATTGATCTGTCCCATTGATCTGCATGTAGCAAGGGTAGCCAAACGTTTTGGCTTACTGCATAGAAAACAGGTAGACTGGCAAGCTGCCGTTGAATTAACAGAGTACCTGCGAACATTAGATCCTGCAGATCCTGTAAAATACGATTTTGCCTTATTCGGCCTCGGTGTAATGGAGAAATACCAATAACAAAACTGCGCCCTTGCGCCTTTGCGTGCATATTTTTCACGCAAAGGCGCAAGGGCGCCGTTGGATGATGGATGTTAAAAGAAGAACATACTCTGTTTACCGCCAACTTTTTGCTTTTGGGTACCCAGTGTTCTGATATTGTAACTGTAGGTAAGCATAAAATAACGTTGGAGCACATTGGTTCTGTAATCTGTGATCACATTACCGTTGATATACCTGTTCACATTATTGTTACGGTTTAGGATATCGTACACGGCTAACTTTAGCTGGCCTTTATCTTCCTTGAACATCAATAAGGTCAGTGCCGCGTTCCAGTAAACATTGGTTTTAGGTAAGCCCGGAGCCAGGTTGCTGATATAGCTGTAGGCAACATTGGTTTCCCATACAAATTTCTTAGGAAGTCTTACGATAAACTCTCCTGACAGATTTTGTCCTGTGTAATCAGTGGTTGAAAAAGCATTGCTGGTATATGTGTTCTTACGAAAATTAAGCCCGAAAGTCGGGTTGAATTCCACCACATCATGCCAGTTCATATTAAACCTGAGTGAAGGCGCAATGCCATACGATGATGTCTCACTCATCTGGTTATTATACAGCATGGGGGTGTGGTTGAAATTACCCGATACGCCAAGATCTGTTGTGAAAAGAAATTTCGGGTTCTTTTTAAACTGTTTGTTTACCCTGAAATTTCCAAAAAACTGTTTTACTCCATTTACATTTACCGGTGTGCTAACCTGTACTCCATTACTGCTTACTACAAGCGATTGTATCACCGCACCATTAATTACCGACCCACTCAGGTATCCATTATAGTTGATACTTCTTTTTACATCAAAGATGGTTCCGTTCAGGTATACATTGGTTTGCCTTTGGGGTGCCAGGTTAGGATTACCATTCACGATATAAAACGGGTTGGAATTATCGGTAACCGGGTTCAGGTAGCCAATACTGGGCGCATTCACACTTTGTGAAATATTCATATTCACGCGTTTCCAGTTAAATCCGGCATTGAACAGGAGATCTGAATAATGCAGTTTACTGTTAGCCCCTTTTGCATACATATTGTTGATCCATTGCTGGTTCAGATTAGCGCCCAGGTTGGCGATCACTTTATTGATCTTGTAACTGAAGGTTAATACATTGGCCCATACGGTCTGGTCTCTCCGCAGATCATTACTTAATAAAGTATTGAGGCTGTCATAAAAACCACTGGCTGCATGCTTCATATATACACCCACCAATTGCGCCGAATTGGTATAATCGATCCGCTCATTAAAACGCAGGGTAAGATTCTTTGAGAGCTGATCACTATAATTCATATTGAAGCTGGCCCTGGTATTCGGTGAACTGGTAGTGCGCATCTGTGCCACCAATAAAGTATTGGCTGAAGGATATAAATAATTGCTGATACTCTCGTTAATATTATCAACCGGGTTACGCGTATAATTAAAATTGTGGAAGAAAGAGATGTTCCGGTTCTTCTTACCTGCAAACCGGTGCGTAAGAGATAGATTATAATTATAGGCATCGCTGCTGCCAAGGGTATTGGTGATGCCATTGCTGTTACTCACATTCCCGAATTTGTTATTCTGTATATCTCCAGCAGAAGCGGCATTAACCCGGTTACTGTTATAGGTGGCACCGCCGCTGAAGTTCATATTGGTAAGCGAATCCTTACGCCAGTTACCGCCAAGTGTGATGGTATTGGCATCTGTATTGGTAATGGAGTTTCCGTTGCCATGTGATAACAATACCGTGTCTCCAAAGAAGCGTTGCGAACTGCTCTGTGTTTCTACAACACTATGTGAGCCGCCATAAAAATACTGGGCATAAAAGGAGAATTTTTTGGAGGGAGAATGGTTCAGGTTAAAGCCGGCACCCGTAGAAGTAGTAAGACCGTTACCCATGCCACCAAATGAGATCCCGTTAATCGCAAAACCTTCTCTGCCATTACCGCTGCTGAACATACTCATACTGTTAAACCCACTCCGGTTAAACCCTCCCAGCTGGGTAACATCCTGTATACTGAATCCACTCCGGTTA
Source organism: uncultured Chitinophagaceae bacterium (assembly GCA_966076165.1). Taxonomy (GTDB): domain Bacteria; phylum Bacteroidota; class Bacteroidia; order Chitinophagales; family Chitinophagaceae; genus Sediminibacterium. Next base: position 572 of record CBHRAM010000414.1, on the reverse strand, counting down.
ATATTATTACTGAACCCGAGTATACTCATCTGCAAAGTATCCCGGAAAGTATTGATGATACCGCCAATTTCATATCGATCATTGGTACCGGCACCACCATATAGTTTTCCGAAAATGGCTTTCTTGATCGCTTTCTTTAAGGTAAGGTTGATCACTTTACCGATCTTACTCATATCGCCATCATTATTCAAAGCGATCTCATCCTTATCATCCATCACCTGCACTTTATCAACCATATTACTCGGCAGGTTACGGGTAGCCATTTTGGGATCATCACCGAAAAATCGTTTACCATCTACCAATATCCGGTTTACATTTTGTCCGTTAACCGTGATATTTCCGTTCTCATCAACCTGTATGCCCGGCAGTTTCTTTAACAGGTCTTCCAGTAAAGCCGTTGGTAATGTTTTAAAAGCCGATGCATTGAACTCGATCGTATCTTTTTTGATCACTACCGGCGGACGCTCTGCCGTAACAATCACTTCATCCAGTTGCTTGGAAGTTCCGGTCAGTTTTACACTGCCAAAATTAACCGTGGGCTGTGCAGCCGTTAGGGTAAAGTCTTTCCGGAA
>CBHRAM010000413.1:0-3205 GCA_966076165.1 uncultured Chitinophagaceae bacterium | reverse complement strand
CTTTAACCTTAACACCCGCTTTGTGTGCCATACTGCTCAAAAAAAATCAACATGGTACGCATTCAAAGAGCCCGCTGCAATATTTTTTTAACGGGTTTAATAAACGGTACAATGGGTTGGCCGATAAATACAAATCACTGATTGAAGCCATTGCCGGAAGAAAAGCGATTACCTGGTTTGTGATACTACTCTTTTGTGTATTGACCGGACTGATCGGAAAAGTATTGCCCGGTGGTTTTATTCCGAATGAAGACCAGGCTACGATCTATGCCAATATCACATCACCCTCCGGTGCCACATTGGAGCGAACAGAAAAAGTAGTGGATGCGATCCAGAAAGCTGCCCAGGAAATACCCGATGTGGCTTCCGTATCTACACTCGCCGGTTATAGTGTATTGTCAGAAGGGGTGGGCGCAACTTTCGGGATGAACCTGATCGGCCTGCAAAAATGGAACGACCGGAAAAGGACCGATAAAGAGATCATAGACCTGTTAGAAGAAAAAACAAAACACATTAAAGATGCCCGCATCGAATTCTTTACACCACCACCGGTGCCCGGTTACGGAAACTCCAGTGGTTTTGAATTGAGGCTGCTGGATAAAACGGGCCGCGGCGATCTGAAAAAACTGGAAACCGTTGCCAATGATTTTGTACGTGAATTAAAAAAACATCCCGCAATCGGTAATGCATTCACCACGTTTGATGCAAGCTTTCCGCAATACCTGATCAGTATCGACAATATCAAAGCGGCACAAAAAGGGGTGATCCTTGCCGATGTGCTCAATACCATGCAGGCATTTATTGGTAGTGAATACGCTACTAATTTTATCCGGTTCGGACAATTATACCGTGTGATGATCCAGTCATCACCGGAGTTCCGGTCAAAACCGGAAGACCTGATGCGGCTGTTTGTAAAAAACAAAACAGGAGAGATGGTTCCGGTATCTGCTTTTTTAAAAATAGAAAAAGTATATGGCCCTGAACAGGTAACCCGTTATAATATGTACCCATCAGCGATGATCAATGGGGAACAGAACCCAGGTTACAGCAGCGGCCAGGCTATTGAAGCCGTTAAACAACTCGCAAAAGAAAAACTACCTGCCGGATTTGGTTACGACTGGGCAGGCTCCTCCCGCGACCAGGCAAATACAGGTAGTGAAGCCATATTGATCTTTATCGTGAGCCTTCTGTTTGTGTACCTGTTGCTGTCTGCACAATATGAAAGTTTTCTTTTGCCCCTGCCGGTGATCCTGTCTTTACCTACCGGTGTGTTTGGTGCTTTCTTTTTGTTATGGATGCTGGGACTGGAAAACAACATCTACGCACAGGTAGCGATGATCATGTTGATTGGCCTGTTGGGTAAGAACGCGATCCTGATCGTAGAGTTTGCCTCGATGAAACACAGAGAAGGGAAAACACCATTGCAGGCGGCTGTAGAAGGTGCTGCCAGCAGGTTGCGCCCGATATTGATGACATCCTTTGCCTTTATCGCAGGATTGATCCCGTTGATCTTTGCATCCGGTGCCGGAGCCATCGGTAATAAAACGATCGGTACAGCCGCAGCGGGTGGTATGTTGTTTGGAACCGTATTTGGGGTAATTGTGATACCCGGGATCTATGTGATCTTTTCGAAAATAACAGACACTTTGAAGAAAACATCACGAAAAGAAGAGAAACCTTTTACAGAAACAATTTAAGCGACATGAAAAAAAATCATTGTATAGGAATTGGTGTATCGATAGTTGTTTTTCTGCTCGGTGCCTGTAAAGCACCATCGGTTATTGTGCAGAAGAATAAACCAATGGATCTGCCGGCAGTTTATGCGGAAGCAAAAGATACCACAACGGTTATGTTACCATCATGGGATCGGTTTTTTGCCGATGCCCATTTAACAGCGCTCATTAAAACAGGGCTGGAATATAACCACGACCTGCAGGCATCCCTGCAACGCATCCAGTCGGCACAATCGGATGTGCTGCTGCAGAGAGGCCTGCTCAACCCTTCCGTTAGCGGAAACCTTACAGCCGGATTAAAAAAATTCGGACTTTATACCATGGATGGTGCGGGAAATAAGACAACCGAGATCACTGCGGGAAAACTCGTGCCGGTAAGTCTGCCCGATTATTTTGCCGGCATACAAACCAGTTGGGAAATAGATGCCTGGGGTAAACTGAAAAATAAAAAACAGGCAGCTGTTGCCCGTTTTTTTTCTACGATGGAGGGGAAGAATCTGCTCACCACTCAGATCGTAACCAGCATCGCTGCTAATTATTATGAGCTTGTGGCTATGGATGCGAGCCTCAGGATCATTGATGAAACCATCCTGATCCGCGAGAAAGCATTGGAGCTGGTTAAAGTGCAGAAAGAATCTGCCGTAGCCAATGAGTTGGCAGTAAAACAGTTTTATGCCCAACTACTAAACCTGCGCGGGCTTCGCTGGGAAGTTTTACAAAGCATTAACCAGACAGAGAATGTCATTCACCTGCTAACCGGAAAACTGCCCGGCAGCATAACAAGGGGAATTACTTTGTTTGATGCGACCATGCCGGCCATTTTGCAAACGGGTGTGCCTTCTGCATTATTGCAGAACCGGCCGGATATACGGATGGCTGAATGGAATGTACAGGCAAGTCAGGCAGAATTGAAAGCTGCCAGGGCTGCATTTTATCCAAGCGTAACCATTAACGGTTCGCTGGGGTTTCAGGCATTTAAACCGGATCTGTTTCTACGTGCGCCTGAGTCCATTGCCTATGGACTCCTGGGTGGGCTTACCGCACCATTGATCAACCGCGCAGCGATCAAAGCCGGTTTTCAAAAAGCCAATGCCACACAACTTGAAACCCTGTACCAATACCAGAAAGCGATATTGAACGGATATATAGAAGTACATAATGAACTGTTGCGTGTAAAGAACCTGGAAGAAGTATTTGCCTTAAAGAGCAAGGAAGCGGAAGCACTTACCCAATCGATCAGCATTGCCGAAGACCTTTTCAAAGCCGGCCGCGCCAGTTATCTCGAAGTGTTTCTTACCCAGCAGAATGCCCTGCAGGCAAGGCTGGCATTGGTTGACACTAAGAAGAAACAGTTTTTAACAGGTGTTAATTTGTATAAAGCATTGGGGGGAGGCTGGCAATAAGACTTATTGACAGGCTATTCAGGAAAAGCAATACAATCATGTGATCAATTTTATGACCCGTGTCATGAT
>CBHRAM010000412.1:0-3216 GCA_966076165.1 uncultured Chitinophagaceae bacterium | reverse complement strand
TTTTTCGCCACAGGCTTCCTGTAATGTTTTCTTTCCGCGGCAACAGAAATCAAGGCTGTACTTCTCCAGTACAGGAATGTATTCGTGATGAGATAAAGCAATACCGGCCAGTGTTTGTTGTTCGATTGTTTGCATATAATTAATTTTCTACAAAGTTCTGTTACCGAAAATGATGCTAATATGATTCAAATCACTTCCTGGAAAATTTATTGTTAAATGGAAGATTCATTAACAGGATACCGCTGAAAAGTACAAGCGCTGCAATAAAGAGTCCGAAGTCTATATAGGGTACAATGATATATTCCAGTCCGGACACACCCTGCAGCATTAATAATATTTCATTCAGTAAAATACCCGCTACAAAAACTTTAATACCGGGTATCAGCCATTTACTTACCCGCATCAACTGAAAAGAAAGGATATAGCCGATCAGGGAGATACTGATCACGCCTAATAAAACAAGGTGCAGATAACCAATCACGATAGGGCGGAAGCCAAATGCCAGTTGGCTTAAAGAAGGGATCGTTGAGCCCAGCTGCAATAATAATTTTATGCTGAATGCCAATGCTGCCAAGAGTAACAACCATCTGCCATTAGAGGGAAAACAAGCAGTAAATACCTCTTTGTATTGACGGTATAACTGAATGGATTTGTACCAGGCTATTACCTGTGCAATAGCGGCTAAAACAACGATCCAATAAACGGCAGGATGCATAGGCAGCCACAACGCAGATAAGAGATACGCAGGAATACAGGCGGTTACAAACAATATGAAAATATACCTCAATGATCTTTGGGGAACAGTAGTTTGTTCGAGGCGTGAGAAGATGAGTCCGAGTACACCAAAAAAGAACCATCCGTTATATTGAAAATGCAGAAAGAAATAAACAGAAGCCAGGTAAAAATTCTGGTGTACGTTTTTGGTTGCCATCATAAAAGCCAAAGCAAAAGCACCCAGAGAGGAGAGTGCATTAAAGAAAATAGCGGCTTTAAAGGAAGCGTGACTGGTCTTCTTTTGCGGAAGGGAGTTCAGGTCCTTCCAGTATACCAAGGCGAATGCATAACTCACAAAGATGGATAGGGTGGAAAAGCTGATCGACCATGCGGCATACCCCTGTATCGGAAAACTGATGAGCATGCCATAGGCAGTTACCAGGTTGGCATATAAAAGAAACCTGTATTTACGATAAACGATCTCTCCTTTCTGAAGGGAAAGAAAATGAACAAGCAGTACCATCAGCGTATGCGTGATCCATCCGGCGAAAGCAAAATGCGAATGTCCGTGCAGTAAATGTTTCTGATCAATAAACGGGATCGAAAAAACGATCTTGTATCGGAGTGTAACACCGATCAGGGCAACCAGCAAGAGATTAAAAAATGAGATCCTGAGCCAATTGTGTAATGGAGAACGCATGCAACTGTTTTGGCGCAAATTAGCTAAGAGCGGGTTGGAGATTTATGATTGGAATCATACCCTAACAATACACTTTACCTTTTTCGATCACGAGTTCGCCTTTTTCATGCATATGGCGCATGGCACGGATAACGGTTTCTACCCGTAGCCCGGTCATATCGGCAATTTGTTGCCGCGTAAGTTTTAACTGGTTGCATTTAGCACAGAAATTTTTGTTCTGGGCTTTCAAATGCCCGATCAGGGTGGCAATACGTGTTTCGGGTGAGTGAAGGGCAATCGATTTTAATAGTAAGAATTTAAAGCGGACCAGTTTTGCCAGGTGCTGGCTGAAAGAAAAGTGGATCTCAGGGTTTTCTTTCAATAACTGTAAAAAACTTGTTTTGTTAAGCCGTATAATTACAGAATCATCTTCTGCGATAGCTGTTGCGGCGAAGGGGCCGTCATCAAATAAAGGCATTTCTCCAAAACATTCGCCCGGATCTATAATGGTCTGGATAAACTCATGTCCGTCATCATCAATGTTTGCCCATCGAACGCTGCCGCTGACCAATTGGTGGTAGAAATGACATTGGGTTCCCTCCTGGAAAATGACTTCGCCGGCACTGAGTTTCTTATAAGCGGCGCCGCAGGCAAGAAGCATATCAATATCAATCATCATAAGAACAGGTTTGCAGTATCACCCAAAAATATCCTCCGCAACTACCATTGCCGATGACCCACATCAGTAAGTTACATGATTAAGATCATGTTTTCTAATCCTTTGCTTAAAGGCCTGAAAAACAGCTGATTTTATATTATTCTCCAGTTTAAGCCACATTTTCGGCCCATTATGATTCTACGCATAAAATGAAGAAAAATACCGTGCTAATCTTGTGCTATGCAATTATCAAATACACAAAATTATATCAGCATGAAAAAAATTATTGCGGCTTTTTGTATTGTGGCAACTATGTATGCCTGTGGTAACCAGAACGGCACATCTGCTGCTTCAGGAAAAGATGACAAGGATGATAAGAAAGAAGCGGGTGCAAACCCTTCTTATGATCCCAACAGGGGAGAAGGTAAATTCAAATCAGTAGAAGTTAGTGGTGCACTGGATGCTGCCATGGCCGATAATGGCCAGAAAATTTATGGTGTTAAATGCGGTAGTTGTCACAAACTCACCGAAGAAAAATTAGTGGGCCCGGGTTGGAAAGGAGTTACTTCCAGACATAGCGCTCCATGGATCATGAATTTCATCACCAATACGGATGAAATGATTTCCAAGGATCCAAAGGCGCAAGCCCAGTTGGAAATATGCCTGGTGAGAATGCCTAACCAGAATTTGAGTGATGATGATGCAAGACATCTGCTTGAATTTATGCGTAAGAACGACGGCGTTAAATAAACAAGCATTGGTTTTGACCAATCGCCTGCAACCATTCAACCTACTTAATAATCAATAGCATGAAAAAAACGAGATATAATGTGATCGCCTTGGCGTCCTTCGCATTATTACTGGGTATGCTTGCCTGCAAACCCAAAAACGCCGGAAATGCTGTCAGCGCGGATGCTGCTGCAAAATCCTATGTAGCACCGGGTAAATATGATGAGTTCTACAATTTCGTCTCGGGTGGCTTCAGTGGCCAGATGAGCGTGTATGGGTTGCCAAGCGGAAGATTGCTGAAAGTGGTTCCCATCTTTTCGGTGAACCCTGAAAACGGCTACGGCTATTCGGAAGAAACCAAGCCTATGTTGAATACCTCTCATGGTATTTTACCATGGGATGACCAGCACCATCTTGACCTTTCACAAACCAATGG
>CBHRAM010000411.1:0-3218 GCA_966076165.1 uncultured Chitinophagaceae bacterium | reverse complement strand
TCCCGGAGAAACAGAGGAAGATGTGGAAGAACTGAAAGAGTTTTTAAGAGAACACAAATTCGACAGGGTAGGGATCTTCCAATACAGTCATGAAGAAAATACTTCTGCTTATGATCTGGTAGATGATGTACCCGCTGAAGTAAAAGCCGAACGTGCACAGGAGATCATGGAAGTGCAGCAGGAGATCAGTTACGAAAGAAACCAGGAGAAAGTTGGCAAGACCTTTAAAGTGATCATCGATAAAAAAGAAGCCGGCCGCTACCTGGGCCGTACAGAATTTGATAGTGTGGAAGTGGATAATGAAGTGGTGATCCATTCAACCAAAAAATTACCGATCGGTGAGTTTGTCAATGTGAAGATCACCAAAGCGTATGATTATGATCTCGAAGGTGAAGTAGTCTGATCAAGTCCTTGGTTAATGGCCATACGGTACTCTTTGGGTGTGTTCCCGGTGATCTTTTTAAAGACCCGGTTAAAATTGGATAGATTGGAAAACCCCGATTCATAGCATATTTCTGTGATGGTCTTGTCTTCGAGCAATAGATACTTACAGGCATTGCTGATCCTGATCTCATTCAGGAAACTGATATAGGTTTTACCGGTCCTTGTTTTAAAATATTTACAAAACGCTTCCACTGTCATATTCGCAACACCCGCAATTTCTGCGAGCATCAGGTTGCGTTGACTTTCTTTAAACGTATATGCAATGATCCTGTTCAACCGGCTGCCATCAAAACTTTTGATGGTTCGTTGAGGATGGGTTTTAGAAAGCGGGGCCAATTCTTTCTCCGAACTCAGTAAATGCAATAACTGGATAAACAGGCTGAGTTTTTTTAGTCCGTGAGCCTTTTTTAATGATAAGAGCAGGCTTTGCATTTCCCGTTGTTTATTCCCCTGAACCCGGTAGCCGAACTGGCTGTTATTAAAAAAAGGTTGCAGGGAAGCCAGTTCTGCCTGTAGCCAGAATTCTTTCCCAAGCGTATTCTCATCAAAGAAGAGGGTAATGGATTCTGCCATCTTTTTCTTTTTGAAATAAATGGCATCGTTCCTGAAAACATGGGGTTGATTGGAACCGATCACAAATACATCGCCTGCTTCAAAACGGCCAACATAATCACCGGCGATCAATGTGCCGCTGCTTTGACTGATCAGTGTTACCTGTATTTCGGGATGCTGGTGCAGGTGATTATACAGGTGAGGAACCTGGTCAACCTGAACATTAATAGAGGTATTTCCGGATCTGGGAATCTGAAAGGGGATCACTTTCATACAGCTAAATTAACCGATTTTGTCATTTTTTGATCATAAAATGGATAATATTGTATCAGTATTGCTTAATAAACGTATTCAATGGTGTGCACAATCAGGGTACCTTTAAAAAAAATATAGTTATGCAATTCAGCTGGAAGGGCGTGTTTCCCGCCATAACCACCAAGTTTACTGCAGATGATAAACTGGATCTCCCCTTATTTGAAAAGAATTTACAGTTTCAGTTAGATGCCGGTGTTAACGGGGTAATTCTCGGCGGCACATTAGGCGAAGCCAGTGTATTGACCACTGATGAGAAAGAAACCCTGGTAAAATTCGCGATCGAGAAGATCGCAGGTAAAGTGCCGGTAGTGATCAATATTGCCGAAGGCAGTACCCGTGAAGCCTTACAACAGGCAGCTTATGCAAAAGCCTGGGGCGCAAAAGGTATTATGATCCTGCCACCGATGCGTTATAAAGCGGACCATCGTGAAACCGTTACTTATTTTGCCACGGTGGCAAAATCAACCGACCTGCCCATCATGATCTATAATAACCCGATTGATTATAAAATTGATGTAACACCGGATATGTTTGAGGACCTAACCGCCTGTGCCAATATCACCGCTATTAAAGAATCCACAAGAGATGTAACGAATGTAACCCGGCTGATCAACCGTTTTGGGGATCGATTCAAAATATTATGCGGAGTGGATACCCTGGCCATGGAAGAATTGTTATTGGGTGCGGATGGCTGGGTAGCCGGATTGGTTTGCGCTTTCCCAAGAGAGACCGTGGCCATCTATCGTTTGGTAAAAGCCGGGCATATTGAAGAAGCACGCAATATCTACCGTTGGTTCATGCCTTTGCTGGAACTGGATATCCACCCCAAACTGGTACAATATATTAAACTGGCCGAACAGCAGGCCGGAATTGGTTCTGAAAATGTTCGTGCCCCAAGGTTAACTTTGGTGGGAGAAGAACGGGCAAGCGTATTAAAAACAATTGATACCGGTATTGCCACACGCCCGACTTTACCGGAATACCTGCACCTTAAAATGTAAATGATGAGTGACCTGAACCAGATCAGTAAAATAATGCAGCAATCAGCGGATGCTTTTGCCGCTTACCAAAAAGTGAGTACAGAAAACAAAGCTTTGTTTATAGAAGCCATCGCGCAGAATATAGAAGGCTTGGGTGATGCATTGATTGCCCAGGCATCGGCAGAAACCAATCTCCCCGCAGCAAGATTAAACGGAGAACGTAGCCGAACCACCATGCAGTTACGCATGTTTGCCCAGATGCTGCGCGAAGGAAGTTGGGTAGAAGCATCTGTTGATACAGCCATACCCGATAAGGTTCCTGCCAAACCCGATATCCGCAAAATGTTATTACCTCTTGGGCCGGTAGTGGTGTTTGGTGCCAGCAATTTTCCATTTGCGTATTCAACAGCGGGTGGTGATACAGCAAGTGCTTTGGCCGGTGGTTGTTCGGTAGTGGTAAAAGGACATCCTGCCCATATCAAAACATCCACCATGGTGGCTGAGGCAATTGCCGCGGCTATTGCAAGCTGTAAAATGCCCCAATATGTTTTTCAGCATGTAAGCGATTCTTCTTTTGAAGCAGGAAAAGCTTTGGTGCAGGATCCGAACACAACAGCTGTGGGTTTTACAGGTTCTTACACAGGTGGAAAAGCCTTGTATGATTATGCAGCTGCAAGAAAAAATCCGATCCCTGTGTTTTCTGAAATGGGCAGTACCAACCCCGTTATCTTCCTGCCCGATACTTTGCAAAACAATGCAGAGAGTTTAGCCAAACAATATGCAGGTTCGATTACTTTAGGAATGGGACAGTTCTGTACCAATCCCGGATTAATGATCGCAATGGAAGGAGAAGGACTTGATCAGTTCTTACAGATACTCTCCAAAGAAATAGCCGCAATTACTCCCGCAAAAATGTTGCATGCAGGG
>CBHRAM010000410.1:0-3225 GCA_966076165.1 uncultured Chitinophagaceae bacterium | reverse complement strand
TGTGGCAATTGTGATACCTGTTTAACAAAACCGGAATTGCAGGACAGTACCATTATTGCCCAAAAAATATTGAGTGCGGTATACCGCATTAAACAAAGTTTTGGGGCGGGTTATGTGGTAGATGTTTTACGCGGCAGCAACAGCGAAAAGATCCGTGAAGAGCATAAAAATTTATCTGTCTATGGCATCGGTAAAGACAAAGCGAAAGAAGAGTGGATGCATTATACCAAGGAGCTGATCCACTACGGTTACCTGAAACCCAGCGAAGGCCAGTATCCTGTTTTGCAATTAACCGATAAAAGCCAGGGGGTGCTATTCAAAGGAGAAAAAGTATATCTCTCCGCACCTGTTCAGGTTACCATTGCCAAAGAGCCCGTGATCTATCAGCAGCACGATTATCAGAAACCTTTGTTTGAAGAACTGAAGAAACTGCGTAACCGGGTTGCCCACGAAGAGAATGTACCTGCTTACCTGATCTTCAGCGACAGTACCTTGTTGGATCTGGCTACTTATCTCCCATTATCACATGATGACCTTCCAAAAATTTCAGGCTTTGGTGCATTTAAAATAGAAAAATACGGGCGCCCTTTTCTGGAACTGATACAGGAATATTGTCATGAGCACCAGCTGAGCACACAGATAGAATTGAAGCATCCGAAAAAAATAAGGCGCACCGGTGTTCCAAAAGAAAGAGCTTCCGATACAAAGCGTGCCAGTTATGAAATGTACCGGGCAGGCAACAGTATTTCAGAAATAGCCGAGCAGCGGCAGTTGGCGGTTACTACCGTTGAAACGCATCTCAGTTATTATATCACCACGGGAGAATTGGATATTCACGAATTTGTTCCGGAAGACAAACAGGAACTGATAGCTGCAGCCATTACCAGATACGGCAGGTTAAGCCTTAAGCAATTAAAAGATAATCTCCCGGAAGAGATCAGTTATGGGGAGATCAGGATGATGGCTGCGTATAGCGGCCGTTAATAAACTCCAAAGCTCTTAACTCCGCCCAGGAAAATTCAGAACCGGGCAACATAAACCCACAATGGCCGCCATAATTGGTTACCTGCAGGAACAGGTTTGCATTTTGAGAAGCTTCTTCATTCACAAAACATTCGGGTGATAAGAACGTGTCGTTCTTTGCCTGAACAATTAAGGAGGGTACTTTAATATTGGGCAACAAGGGTTTTACACTGGCTTTTGTATAAAAATCATAAGCATCTGTAAATCCATGCAGCGGTGCTGTGTAACGGTTATCGAAATCGATGAAGTGTTTGATCTTTTCATATCCTTCAGAACTGAGCTGATCAGGGAAAATTTTTTCTTTCTGTTTGATTTTCTCTCCCAGTTTTTTCAGGAACCGGCTGCTGTAGATCTTGTTGGTGGATTGCGATAAGATCTTAACACTGGTAAGCAGGTCGCAGGGCACTGAAAAGGCAACAACCTTTTTTACCTCAGCAGGTACCCGATCGGGGAATTCGGCAACGGCCCGCAAACTCAGGCTGCCTCCCATACTGAATCCCGCAAGCACGATCTCATCGTATCCATATTTTTTTATGGCGTGTTCGATAACAAACCGCAGATCGTTTGCATCGCCATGATGATAGAAACGGGCCAGCCGGTTCATCTCCCCACTACAGCTCCGGCAGTTCCAACCCAAAGCATCGTACCCGTTCTCCGTAAACAGTTTTGCCATACCCAATACATAATGCCTGTGCGAATCTCCTTCGAGGCCATGGGTAATAATGATCAGTTTCTTTTTTTCAGGTGTGGCAAAAGCCCAGTCCAGGTCTACAAAATCACCATCGGGCAGATCGAGCCTTTCCCGCTGGTTATATCCGAATCTTATTTTCCGGAACAGGCTGGGATAAATGGTTTGCATATGACCGTTGAACTGCCAGGAGGATGTTCTATAATCAGGTGTAGCAAGTATGGGCATGGTGTGTTGTTGGCAGCAAATGTAAAACGAATCCCTATTTCAAAAGTTTACGGGATTAAAAACTTGTTTTAACTTCATTGTATGCCGCAAAGCAAATACCTCAGATATTTAAAAGTCTTCTCTCTCTTTAACACCAAACGTACCCGGGATATTTTTCAGGTAAATCCCACCATTTTACCCAAAAGGGAAGAAGCGGTAGAAACCAAACTCACTGTTTTTGATTATGCTGCCGATTATGTAGATGAGAAACCATTGGAGAGTATCGATGATTGTTATCCTTATAAAGACAGTAAGAGTACTACCTGGATCAATGTAGATGGTATCCGTAAAAAAGATATCGAATCTATCTGCCTGCATTTTAATATTCATCCACTGATCATTGAAGATATCCTGAGTGTTGGACAACGGCCCAAGATGGACGAGATGGACCCGGTTCTTTTCTGTCTGTTGAACATGCTTTATTTTAACGATAGAACCGGTGCTGTAGAAACCGAACAGATAGGGATCGTGCTCGGTAAAGGATTTGTACTTTCTTTTCAGGAAGACGGTACCAGGGATGTGTTTGATTCGATCAGGGAGAAGCTGCGGAACAACATCAGTAAACTCAGACAAAGCGGGCCCGATTATTTATGTTATGCATTGCTGGATATGATCGTTGACCATTATTATGTAGTAATGGAAAAATTAGGAGAACGTATTGAGATACTGGAAGAAAAGATCATCCGCAGCAGCAATACCCGTTCGTTGGCAGAGATCAACAGTTTGCGTAAGGAACTTATTGTGCTGAAAAGAAATGTAAGTCCGGTACGCGATCTCGTGAATGGTTTTATCCGAAGCGACAGTGAACTATTACAGGACAGGACAACAAAATATTTTAAAGACATCTACGATCATATCATACAGGCAAATGATCTGGCTGAGAACTATCGGGATATGATGATGAACTTACAGGACCTCTACCTCAGCAATGTAAACCTGAAAATGAACGAGGTAATGAAAGTGATGGCAGTAGTAACCTGTTTATTGGCGCCAGCAACAGTTATTGGCGGCATATTCGGGATGAATTTTGATAAACTCCCTTACATTCATCATCCTTATGGATTCTTTATCGCCGTGGGTTTAATGGTGATCATTCCTATCTGGATGATCTTTGCATTCCGCAAAAGAGGTTGGTTCTAAACACCTGCTCTACGCTAACGCTGCTTCTCATGTTATCTGAGTGAAAATAAATAAAAAGGGCCGCTCCTTGTGAGCGGCCCTTAGTGTTACAGTTGAGCTTAAGAATA
>CBHRAM010000409.1:0-3248 GCA_966076165.1 uncultured Chitinophagaceae bacterium | reverse complement strand
ATCGCCGGTGAGATCCTGGCTGCCTTGCCTAAAAATGAATGGGCGCCGGAAGTAACGGAAAAAAGAGAGGGCTTTGTGCATGCATTACGCGTAGACGGATTGGCAGAAAAAGCTACGCTTGAATTCTTGATCCGTGATTTTGAAACGGCTAAACTTGCTGTGCATGAAGCAAGATTACAAACACTGGCAGAAAAGATACTCGGTCAATATCCGAAAGCAACCATGGAGTTTGCGGTGCAGGAACAATACCGGAATATGAAAGAAGTGCTGGATATGCATCCACAGATCATTCAATATGCGGAAGAAGCGTATCAAAGGGTCGGGCTTACACCTGTGAAAGAACCCATTCGCGGAGGAACAGACGGTAGCCGGTTGAGTTTTATGGGATTACCCTGTCCCAACCTGTTTACCGGCATGCAGGCGATACACAGTAAACATGAATGGATTGGCGTACGGGATATGAAAAAAGCTGTGGAAATGCTGGTAGAACTGGTACAGGTCTGGGAGCAGCATTCTCCCCTGTCATGATCCCTGTAATAAATAATACATTCCTGCGACTAACCTTATATTCTTAGTAACTTACATAAAATTGTCAGCCATGAATATTCTTGCAGACTACTGGTGGGTATTAGCCGGATTGTTTATTCTCTTCAGCGGATTGGTTACCGTTACCCAGGGTAGCATCGCTGTGATCACTCTTTTTGGAAAATACCGTCGTGTATTAAGGCCCGGATTGAATTTTAAGATCCCGGTAATTGAACAGGTATTCAAAACGGTAAGCATACAGAACCGATCGGTTGAACTGGAATTTCAGGCGGTAACACTTGACCAGGCCAATGTGTATTTTAAAAGTATGTTATTGTATTCTGTGATCAACCAGGATGAAGAGACCATCAAGAATGTTGCTTTCAAATTTATCAATGATAAAGACCTGATGCAGGCGCTGATCCGCACGGTGGAAGGAAGTATCCGTGGGTTTGTGGCCACTAAAAAACAGGCTGAGATCTTATTACTGCGTAGAGAGATCGTAGAATTTGTAAAAGAACAGATCGATGAATCGCTGGAAAGCTGGGGTTATCATTTACAGGATCTGCAGATCAACGATATTACCTTTGATAAAGTGATCATGGAAAGTATGAGCAGGGTAGTGGCCAGTAATAACCTGAAAGCCGCTGCTGAAAATGAAGGACAGGCTTTACTGATCACCAAAACAAAAGCTGCTGAAGCTGAAGGTAATGCCATCAAGATATCTGCCAATGCAGAAAAAGAAGCAGCCCGTTTGCGCGGTCAGGGTGTAGCACTCTTCCGAGAAGAAGTGGCCAAGGGTATGAGCCAGGCCGCTGAACAGATGAAGCAGGCGAATCTGGATACCAATGTGATCCTCTTTAGTATGTGGACAGAAGCGATCAAAAATTTTGCAGAAGTAGGAAAAGGAAATATCATTTTTCTTGACGGTAGTCCGGAAGGCATGGAAAACAATATGCGCCAGATCATGGCGATGGTGAAGATGAAGGAGATGCAGAAAACGACGTAGGGAATATTGAATATTGAGCAAAGAATTTTGAATGTTGAAGTGTTGCGTACCCTCAGATTTTTAGATGGGATGCAACACTTTCTTTTTTTCTCTTTTTCTCCGTTCTTCTCTTAGCGAAACCGGACAGTCTCAAAGTTGGCAACGCCTGATTTCAGTAAGAGAAGAACGAAGGGAAGAAGAAAAAGAAGGTAGCAGGGTTGGTTTAAATGAGTGTTGAAACAACGATCATTTCTGGGTGAGAAATCCGGTTTTTCTTAATTTTGTGTAAGATCTTTTACACTTAAAATAGGCGTTATGAAAAACGAATTCTCGCCCCATAATGATACTGAGGAAGACCCCGGTATCCGGGTACGCAAAAACATTGTGCATAAGCAATTATCTTATGCAAATCCCACTCATTTCCTTCTGCATCCGTTACGGATTTTTCTTGTCCTTCTGATTTTTTCTCTGCCTTTTACTGTTTTATCACAAGGCCTTGTAAAAGGTACGGTGATCAGTTATAGCAAGGAAGGTGTTGTTTATTCCGGAGCAACGATCACATTTTCCAATGCGGATAAGAAAGACATGATCATGGTATCACAGGAAAGAAAACCGGTAAAGTTTGCCATGAAAGATATCCGGAGGATAGAGAAGACCGGGCAGAAATGGAAACTCACTCCTAATTGGTCTTATACCGAATCTACATTCGATGTGTTCAAATTTACCTGGCATAACGGCGAAAGCCAATCGCTGGGGATTGCCGAATGGCCTACCTGGGATTTTCTGCAGTCAACCGGGAAACAGGAGAACAATATTTGGCTGGGTAAGCTTGACTGGATAGAAGTAGCTGGTGCGGGCCCATCGCCTGCTGTGAATACGATAACTTCTTCACAGGGCCTGATCAAAGGTTCTAATATCAGCTATATTAAAAAAGGAGTTACCTATTATGGATCTGTGAGCTCGGTTACGATCGGCGAAAAAAATCCGATGATCACAGTATCACAGGAAGGCAAACCTGTGAGGTTCCTGTTAAAAGATGTCCGTAAGATTGAGAACACCGGACAAAAATGGAAATTGACTGCGAGCTGGTCGTCTACAGAAATGAATTACAGTGTCTATAAATTTACCTGGTATAATGGACAAACGCAGTTACTGGGTATCACCGAATGGCCGGTATGGGATGTTACGCTTGTAGATGGTACCAAAGCAAATAGTCTTTGGCTGGAGCATTTGGATATGATCGAAGCGAAGTAGGGAACAGATGAACATTAGAACAGATGAGCAGGGAACAGAGGATCGGAGAAAGATTTTACATTCCGATCATCTGTTCCTTGTTCTATTGTTCATCTGTTCTATTGTTCATTAAGATGGTTTTATATCCCGTTACTAATGATCATAACTCACTACCCGCGAGATCTTCCATACACCGTCTTTCTTCTGCCAGATCATCAGAAATTTAAAAACACCCAATTCTTCTTTCCCGTTTTCCATGTGGCGAAATTCATGAACACCTATTTCTATGGCGCCGTAATCTTTGATGGGATGCACTTCCAGGCTGCCTTTTACGAGTTTCCGGTTTAATTTATTAGGACTTTTGAAATTGTTGCTGAAGTTCTCAAATACCGTTTTATAAGAAAGCAATCCTCCGTTATCCTGAAACCATTCGAGGTCCTCGGTAAACATGGCCTGGAATGTGGTAAGATCCTGTTTATTGAATGCTTCAAACATGAGACTG
>CBHRAM010000408.1:0-3252 GCA_966076165.1 uncultured Chitinophagaceae bacterium | reverse complement strand
AAAAATAAAGTTGGGGTTTTAACCCGCGCTTTGGCGCCTTGGCGTCAAAATTTACCCCCAACGGCGAAACGGCGCGGTTGGGTTCGCTTTTTTTAAAAAAACTCACAACAAAGGCATCATTCATTTTCTGCCCGGGAACAGATGATGGATCACAAAAGCACCTAAGTTCACCACATTAATGAACAGGATGATGAATGGTGCCGTAAGAATAAAACAGAATAAGAGCAGCTTTTTCATAGGCTTAGGTTAAAGGCTGGTGAAATTGGGGGCTGCTCCCGGATAGATGCAATATAAAAAGCAAATGCAGCCTGTAAGACTGCATTTGTATAGGTTATTTGAGAAGATTTTAGTGCTTGTCCTTATTGGCCAATTGTCCGCAGGCAGCATCAATATCCTTACCCCGGCTTCTTCTTAAACGGGCATTTACTTTATTGGATTCAAGTATACCCATAAAGGTCTGGATGCCATCTTCCGTAGGTTTGGCAAAACGGAAAGCATCGATCGGGTTGTATTCGATGATATTGATCAGATCGGCGGGTACCTGTCTGTAAATACGCGTCAGGTCCTGCGCATCCTTTTCTGAATCGTTCAGGTCCTTGAACAGGATATATTCCAGTGTGATCTCATTACCGGTCTGTTTATAGAAATAGTTCAAAGCATCGATCAGCACTTTGATATTGTTACTCTCATTGATGGGCATGATCTTATCCCTTTTCTCATCCGTAGGGGCATGTAAAGACAGTGCCAGCTTGAATTTCACCTTATCATCTCCCAGCATTCTGATCTGTTTGGCCACACCGGCGGTAGACACCGTGATGCGTTTTGGGCTCATAAACAGTCCGTCTTCTGCAGTGATCCTTTCAATGGCCCGCATCACATTGCTGTAATTCATCAGCGGCTCACCCATACCCATGAAAACAATATTGGTCAGTTTTTTCTGGAAGGTCTTTTCGCTTTGCTGGTTGATCAATACTACCTGGTCGTAGATCTCGTCATAGGTAAGGTTTCTTTTCCTGTCCATATACCCCGTTGCACAAAATTTACAACTCAGGCTGCAGCCGATCTGTGAAGAAACACAAGCGGTCTTTCTTTCATCCGTGGGTATCAATACCCCTTCGATCATGTGGTTATCAAATGTTTTAAAACGGCTTTTGATCGTACCGTCATCACTATGTTGGGTAGCGTCTACTCTAAGGGCAGGGAAAGAAAAATTCTCGGCTAATTTGGCGCGCAGGTCCTTGCTGAGGTTACTCATCTCATCAAAACTGTGGGCATGTTTTTGCCAGATCCATTCATGTACCTGTTTTACACGGAACTTCTTTTCATCAATCGATCGGAAATATTCTTCCAGCTCGGGTACACTTAAATGGCGAATGTTGGGTAAAGGGGTGCTCATCCGGCAAAGATACCCACTCAGCCCCTCAAGGGGCAATTTTTGTGGTACAAACTCTATCTTGCGCTACTATTTTAACTGATCTATACCTGAGATATATGAAAACCTGTTATGTAATAGATGCCGTAAGAACGCCGGTAGGGCGCTACGGCGGTAAATTAAGTTCCATCCGGCCGGATGACCTGCTGGCCCATGCCATCAGTTCCCTGCTTCATAGAAATAATACGATCGACCCTTCTGTTATTGAAGACGTGATTGCCGGAGCCGCCAACCAGGCCGGTGAAGATAACCGCGATGTGGCCCGGATGGCAGCACTGCTTGCCGGTCTCCCTGTGAACGTAGGCGGCAATACCGTAAACCGCCTCTGTGCCAGTGGTTTACAGGCTGTGATGGATGCTTCAAGGGCTATTATGTGCGGCGAAGGGATGCTGTATATCGCAGCCGGTGTGGAAAGCATGACAAGGGCCCCCTTTGTTACTGCCAAAAGCGATGGCGCCTGGAACCGGAAAATAGAAACCTATGACACCACCATCGGCTGGCGTTTTACCAATAAGAAACTGGCCGAAATGTACCATCCCTTCAACATGGGCGAAACAGCAGAGAACGTGGCGAGGGAATGGAATATCAGCAGGGAAGAACAGGATGTATTTGCACTGGCTTCTCAACAAAAATATTTTGCAGCTCTGGAAGCGGGTAAATGGGAGGATGAGATCATTGCCATTGAAATGATCAACGACCGCCTGATCACCTGGTTTAACCAGGATGAACACCCACGCCAGACTTCCCTCGAAAAACTAGCTGGATTAAAACCGGCTTTTGCCAAAGACGGAACCGTCACGGCAGGTAATTCTTCCGGCATCAATGATGGGGCCGCAGCCATGTTATTGGCGAGTGAAGAAGCAGTGCAACAATTTGGCCTGCAGCCTATTGCACGTATCGTAAGCATGGGTATTGCCGGTGTGGATCCTGCCATCATGGGTATGGGCCCGGTGCCTGCTTCACAAAAAGCCTTGCAGCGTGCAGGTTTAAAAGTGACTGATCTCGGTCTGGTCGAATTGAATGAAGCATTTGCATCACAAAGCCTGGCCTGTATGAAGGAACTGGATCTGGATAGCAATAAAGTAAATGTAAATGGGGGTTCCATTGCAATCGGGCATCCATTGGGTTGCAGCGGGGTAAGAATTTCTACCACTCTATTACATGAGATGTACAGAGAGAAAATAAAATATGGATTAGCTACCATGTGCGTAGGTGTAGGACAGGGAGCCGCTATTGTATATGAAGGGTTATAAATGTATTTTGAACGGGTAAGCAATTTTTAAGCCCCGGATAAATGTTGATTTGTCAAATTGTAGTATTTTGGGAGACTAAAAAATGCTATATGAAAAAATGGTTATTGTTCTGTTGCTTATCAGTTTGCCTGGTTTCTGTATCTCAGGCACAACAAAATCCTGCTCCCAAGGATACTACCTTACAGCAATATGTTGGAAAGTATAAATTTCCTGATGGCAGTGTGGTTGCCGAAGTAACGGTTGCGCTGGAAGACGGGGCATTGACCATGAGTTCTTCTGCCGGCACTTCTGCGCTGGAAAAGAAAGGCGATGACCTGTATGTGATCGTTCAGTTCCAGGGTACGGCTAAGTTTAACAGGAATACTGATAAGAAAATTATCGGTGTGAGCATTGATGCAATGGGTTATCAACTCGAAGGCAAAAAAGATGAAACCACCATTGCTCTCAGAAGGGCCAACCTTATCTTACAAAAACCGCTCGTTCGCTAGCACTTACATACATGATTGGAAGCCGGAACATGGTTCCGGCTTTTTTATTGATAGTAGGTTTCGTCTAAATAAAAGAGTC
>CBHRAM010000407.1:0-3253 GCA_966076165.1 uncultured Chitinophagaceae bacterium | reverse complement strand
ATGATTTCAATGCAAAGACCGGCGAAACAAAATGGGTGAGCAATACAGACAGTGCCGCCAATCCTTCCTACCTGACCATTGCGCCGGACGGAAAACATGTTTATACAGTTAATGAGATCAGCCGTTCACAAGCCGGGCTGGTGGCAGCCTATTCATTTGACCGGGCATCCGGTAAGTTAACCCTGATCAACCGTCAATCCAGCGGCTCTGAAAACCCTTGTCATATTTCCATCACAAAAAACGGTAAATGGTTAGCCGTAGCCAATTATACGGGCGGAAGCCTGGCCACATTTCCGGTGAATGCCGATGGGTCTATTCAACCTTTTACGCAACATATCATTCATGAAGGAAAAGGGGTAAACCCTAGCAGACAGGAGAAAGCACATGTGCATTCTGTTTTCTTTTCTCCTGATGAAAAATTTCTTTTTACACCGGACCTGGGATTGGACCAGATCACAGCTTATCAATTCAATCCAAACAATGCCCAACCGCTGAAACCCGCACCCATTCCGTATATCAGCGCAGAACCGGGAACCGGGCCCAGGCATATTGAGTTTTCTCCCAACGGAAAATTCTTGTATGTGATCGAAGAAATGGGCGGAACCGTAAGTGCATATGCTTATAACAATGGCAATGCCAAACGGATCCAAAGGATCGCCACACATCCGGATGATTTTAAGGGACAACCCGGCAGTGCCGATATTCATATTTCACCGGATGGAAAATTTTTATATGCTTCCAACCGAGGCAGTGAAAACAATCTGGCTATCTTTTCCATTGCGGCTGATGGCCGGTTAACTGCCAAAGGGTATCAATCTACCCTGGGTGAACAGCCACGTAATTTTATGATCGCCCCCGGTGGTAATTTTCTTTTAGCCGCCAATCAAAAGACCAGCAATATTGTGGTATACAAAAGAGACCAGCAAACCGGCTTATTACAGGCATTACCCACACAACTCAACATACCCAATCCTGTTTGCCTCAAGATGCTGGCAAAATAAACTTAACCCCACTAAACCAACGCTATGCAAAACTGGAAGATCAAAGCCTCGCTGTTCCTGAATTATTTTGTGTTTGCCATTCTGCTCAACAGCGTGGGAATATTGATACAAAAATCCATCAACACCTATCATGTTGATGAACTGAAAGCGAGCTCACTCGAAGCTTTTAAAGACCTGTCCATCGCTTTTGTTTCTTTCCTGATCGGTTCCTTCCTCCCCCGTCTCGGTTATAAAAAAGGAATGCTGATCGCATTGGCACTTGTGTTTGCAGGTTGTCTGGGCATGTATTGGGGCAACTCTTTTACCTCTGTAAGAATTTTATTTGCCTGCGTGGGTATTTCTTTTGCCGTGATCAAAGTATCTGTCTACTCTTTGATCGGCCTGATCACGAACAACGACAAAGAACACAAAAGCCTCTTAAGTGCCATCGAAAGTTTTTTTATGATCGGGATCGCAGCGGGGTTTGTAGCCTTCCCCTTGTTTTACAGTGATACAGAGCCGGATGCCTGGCTTCGGATCTATTTGGTATTGGCGGGATTGGTTGCTGTATCTTTTCTATTCCTGTTCTTCGCAGACTTTTCTTTACAATACGAGATCCCTGGTGTTAATATCAAAGATGATTTTGTTGAGATGATCCTTTTGCTCAAAAGGCCGCTGGTACTGGTTTTTGCAATTACCGCATTTATGTATGTAATGACCGAACAGGGTATTATGAGCTGGCTCCCAACCTTTAACCAGAAGATCTTACACCTGCCGGAAAAAACCAGTGTATTCATGGCCGTGATCCTGATGCTGTCCATTGCATTGGGAAGATATGTTTCTTCCTTGCTTGTAAAATATGTTTCCTGGTTTTATATTCTTACGGCCTGTTTACTGGGCGCAGCATTAATGGTGTTACTGGTATTGCCGCAAACACAACAATTGGCGCCAAAAGAAATCAATTCCATGAGCGATGTACCGGTAATTGCCTATGTATTTCCGCTTATTGGTTTTTTCCTGGCACCGATTTATCCTATGGTCAACTCTTATGTATTAAGCGCCACTGAAAAAAGTTTTCATAGCCCCATGGCTTCTCTGCTAGTATTTTTCTCAGCCATCGGCGGAACGCTGGGTTCAAGACTGGTGGGTTATCTGTTTAAAAATATCGGAGGGGAAAAAGCTTTTTATTTTTCATTGATCCCCATGGCCATCCTGATCATCTGCCTGTTTATTTTTAAACGATTAGAGAACAGATCGGTTAATACCGGCAGTAACCAATAATATATCGTATGCCAATCCTCCCGCATTTTTATATCGAAAGCCTTTCACCGCTGTACCAGGATGTTCAGATGAGTGAGCTGTTTCCAGACTCAAAATTCTTTGTGGATGCTGTTCCTTTGTTTCCGCCACATGAGATCATCACCAACTATCTGCAGGCTAAAGAAAAGACCGGTTTTGATCTCAAAGATTTTGTAAACACACATTTCCACTTACCGTCAGAAACAGATAATTCGTACTCATCTGCCAACAAATCTTTACCCGAACATTTATCCGGTTTATGGAATGTGTTAATGCGCAAACCCGATGAACAGGGCGGTACTTTGATCCCATTGCCTCATGCTTACATTGTACCGGGTGGGCGTTTCAGGGAAGTGTATTATTGGGATAGTTATTTTACCATGTTGGGTTTACAGGTTTCCAAAAGAGTGGATATCATACAGAACATGATCGACAATTTTGCTTACCTGATCGATCAGGCAGGGTTTATTCCCAATGGCAACCGTACCTATTATCTGGGCCGTTCGCAGCCACCGTTTTTTGCTTTGATGTTATCTGTGCTGGAAGAAGAAAAAGGAAAAGAATCTATACAACAATACCTGCCGCAACTGGAAAATGAATATTCTTTCTGGATGGATGGCGCAGAACTGTTAACCGAAGAAAATGCTGCACAACGCAGGGTAGTGTTAATGCCCGATGGCAGTTTTTTGAACCGGTATTGGGATGACCGTGATACACCAAGGCCCGAAGCCTATATAGAAGACAAACACCTTGCAGAAAGATCAGGCAGGGATGCCGCCATGGTTTACAAACATATTCGTGCGGCAGCAGAATCGGGCTGGGATTTCAGCAGCCGCTGGTTCAGGGATGAAAAGAATATGGAGACCATACAGACCACCGATATCATTCCGGTTGACCTGAATTGCCTGCTCGTATTTATGGAAACTTATCTTGCGCATTTATATCAAGGCAGGAATGATCAGCAGTCAGCCATT
>CBHRAM010000406.1:0-3253 GCA_966076165.1 uncultured Chitinophagaceae bacterium | reverse complement strand
CGCCTTTGCGCCTTTGCGTTCAAAATTTCTCGCAAAGGCGCAAAGGCGCGGTTGAAGAATAAAGCGGGTTGTACAAAACATGATTATAAAACAGCAAGAAGATAACTATGAGCGAATTACAGGAAAATGTTGTTAAAGCAAGCGCTCTTTCCCGAAAGCAGACCCTTATATCCATTTTTATCATCGGGATCCTGTTTTTTATTTTTGGATTTGTTTCCTGGGTTAATTCTATTCTCATTCCCTATTTTAAAATTGCCTGTGAACTATCACATTTCAAAGCCTATCTCGTAACCTTTGCTTTTTATATCTCTTATTTCGTTATGTCGGTGCCGGCGTCTTATCTTTTAAAAAGAACCGGTTTTAAAAAAGGAATGATGACGGGCTTCTGGATCATGGCCCTGGGTGCTTTTATTTTTGTGCCGGCTGCCCTGACCAGAACCTATGAGATCTTTTTGATCGGGTTGTTTACCATCGGTGCGGGGTTATCTGTTTTACAAACTGCGGCCAATCCGTATATCACGGTGCTGGGTCCTAAAGAAAGTGCGGCACAACGAATCAGTATCATGGGTATTTTTAATAAAGGTGCGGGTATCATTGCGCCTTTGTTATTTGCGGCGGTTATTCTGAAAGCAACGGACACCGATCTGTTTACAAAACTCTCCGGAATGGGTCTGGAAGAAAAAGACAAAGCATTGGATGAGCTGATCAGAAGAGTGATCATCCCATATATTTGTGTGGGTTCTGTTTTGGTATTGCTGGGATTTCTGGTCCGTTATTCTCCCTTGCCGGAAATTGATACGGAACACGAGAGTGAAGAACTGGCTGTTACCAATATGGGTAAGAAGAGTATTCTTGCCTTTCCGCATCTGGTGTTAGGTGCTATTGGCATCTTTCTCCATGTAGGAACACAGGTGATCGCGATCGACACGATCATTGGTTATGCCAATTCTATGCAGATCCCTTTGATGGAAGCAAAGACTTTTCCCGCCTATACTTTAGCCGCTACCATCTGCGGCTATATTTTCGGCATCATTGCGATACCCAGATGGGTAAGTCAGGTAAATGCCTTACGGTTTTGTACATTGTTAGGAACCGGGTTAACACTGCTGATCATTTTTTCCAAGGGAGAGGTTCATTTTTTAGGACATACCGCCGATATCTCGATCTGGTTTGTGGTATTGTTGGGACTGGCTAATTCACTGGTATGGGCCGGCATATGGCCCCTGGCACTGGATGAGTTGGGTAAGTTTACCAAACTGGGAGCTTCTGTAATGATCATGGGTTTGTGCGGTAATGCGATCTTGCCTTTGATCTACGGGTATCTTGCCGATCATTTTACTGTACGTAATGCTTATTGGGTGCTCCTGCCCTGTTATTTGTACCTTGTATTTTATGCGGTCTACGGACACAGAATCAGAAAATGGTTGTTTTAATTGTCAAACATGCAGCAAAGGATAAAAATTTGTAATGGTAAACTGATCGTTCCCGGAAAGGTCATTTCCAACGGAACAGTATTGGTTGCCGATGGTGTGATTGTGGCAGTAGCCGAGGGTGATCTGGATTTTGCAGAGGCAATAACCATTGACGCAAAGGGGCAATATATTTCACCGGGCTTTATAGATATCCATGTGCATGGTGGTGGCGGATATGATTTTATGGATGGAACTACCGAAGCTTTTCTGAAGATCGCGGAACTCCATGCTCAACACGGAACAACATCCATGTTGCCAACAACGCTTACGAGTGAAAAGGAAGACCTGCTGTTAACACTCAATGCCTATAATGAAGCCGGTAAAATCAATACAAAGGGTGCCGCTTTTATCGGGATGCATCTTGAGGGACCTTATTTTGCGATGAGTCAAAGAGGTGCGCAGGATCCGAAGTATATCCGAAACCCAGATCCTGCTGAGTATGAAGAAATTCTCGAAAATTATCCATGTATCAAAAGATGGAGCGCTGCACCTGAATTAAAGGGAGCTATTGCGTTTGGGAAATATATGACATCTAAAAATGTATTGGCTGCTATCGCACATACTGATGCGGTATACGAAGAGGTGCTGGATGCTTTTCATAACGGTTATACGCTGGCAACACATTTCTATTCGGCTATGTCTGGCGTAACCAGAAGAAATGCCTTTCGTTATGCCGGTGTTATTGAATCTGCCTATTTACTGGATGAGATGGATGTGGAGATCATTGCCGATGGTGTGCATTTGCCGGAGCCCTTATTAAAATTAATTTATAAGATCAAGGGTCCTTCACATACAGCATTGATCACAGATGCTATGCGTGCTGCAGGAATGCCGGAAGGAGAAAGTATTTTGGGTGGACTGAAAAATGGTTTACGGGTAATTGTAGAAGACGGTGTAGCTAAGCTTCCCGACAGAACGGCATTTGCGGGAAGTGTGGCAACGGCTGACAGATTAGTGAGAACAATGATCCATACCGCAGGAGTTTCACTGCAGGATACAATTCAGATGATCTCAGAAACACCGGCCAGGATCATGGGTATCGAAGACAGAAAGGGTTCATTAACGGAAGGAAAGGAAGCGGATATTGTTATTTTTGATATGGACATAAATATTCAAATGACGATGGTAAACGGAAGGGTCGTCTATCAAATGCAGTAAGGGGAAATACCAGCGATGAGAAAATTTTTTACAGGCATTCTGCTACCGGTTTTGTTGTTGCTACAGCTTGATTCGTTTGCACAACCCAAAGATATGGCCATTTTAAAACACCAATTCTACACCAGTTATTTTTCTACCACAGAACATATCCCCGTTGTGATCGAATATGTGTTAACCAAAGACATGTTTATTTGTGATACAAAACTGAAGCGGACCAATAAATTTACTCTCGATCCGTTATTGCCGGAAGCCACCAATCTAAAGAACGATTATAAAGGTTCGGGATTTGACAGGGGCCACAATATGAGTGCCGCAGATAATGCCTGCAGCGAACAGGGTATGCGCGAGTGTTTTTATTTTTCAAACATGACACCCCAGCCACACTTTTTTAATGCCGGCAGCTGGGAGGATCTGGAACGGCAGGAAAGAAAATATGCAGAAACAGAAAAGATCATTGTGTTTACGGGCAGTATTGGTAAAGCAGGAACGATTGGTGTGGATGAAGTAACAGTTCCGCAATATATGTGGAAAGTGATCTTTTTTCCGCAGCGGCTGGTTGATCCATACGAGTGTTATCTTTTTCCGGACTCGGTGGAAGCCGTTAGGCCGTATACTTTATATAA
>CBHRAM010000405.1:0-3265 GCA_966076165.1 uncultured Chitinophagaceae bacterium | reverse complement strand
CAGGGATCTCAGTTCAGTGGAATGGGAAAGAACCTGTACGATTCCAATGCCTTTGTAAAGGCGCTTTTTGAAAAAGCCAATGATATTCTCGGTTTCCGTATCAGTGATGTGATGTTTACAGGAACAGATGAAGAACTGAAACAAACCAATATTACACAACCTGCTATTTTCCTTCACTCTGTAGCGGCTTTCCGTACCATTGAAAATGCAAAACCTGCCATGGTTGCCGGCCACTCTTTAGGAGAATTCTCTGCTTTGGTAGTGAATGGTGTACTGGATTTTGAAGATGCGCTGAAGCTGGTCAGTATCCGTGCAAAAGCGATGCAGAAAGCCTGTGAACTCAATCCTTCTACCATGGCTGCTGTGTTGGCACTCGCAGATGAAAAAGTAGAGGAGATCTGTGCAGCAGTAACTGCAGAAACGGGTGAAGTAGTGGTTGCAGCCAATTATAATTGTCCGGGCCAGCTCGTGATCAGTGGCTCTATGAAAGGGATAGAAATTGCCTGCGAAAGAATGAAAGCGGCCGGTGCCAAACGTGCGCTGGTATTGCCTGTTGGCGGTGCCTTCCATTCTCCCCTGATGGCTCCTGCTAAAGAAGAGCTGGCTGCTGCGATTGAAGCCACTTCATTTCATACTGCATCCTGTCCTGTTTACCAGAACGTGGTTGCCAAAGCCGTTTCTGAACCTGATGAGATCAAAAAGAACCTGATAGACCAATTAACCGGTGCCGTTCGCTGGACACAAAGTGTACAGGCAATGGTGGCTGACGGTGGAACGGAGTTTACAGAGTGTGGACCGGGGAAAGTATTACAAGGGTTGGTACAGAAGATCTATAAGGAAGCAGTGGTTGCGGGGGTGAGTTAGAATTAGAAATTAAAAATTAAGAATTAGAAATTAGGGTGAGTGAATTTTTAATTTCTAATTCTTAATTTTTAATTGATTTTTCGTGTTTTCAAAAGTCCAGTATCCCATTGATCCATTCCGGATCCAATGTGGCATTATACTTCCTGTAAAAATTAAGTGCAGGTTCATTCCATTCCAATACCTGCCATACCATTCTGGTGAACCCTTTTTCTTTGGCTTCTTCAATGATCCGGTCGAATAATAATTTGCCGGCACCGTGGCCCCGGAGTTTTTCGGTTATTAAGAAATCTTCGAGGTAAAGGCATTGCCCTTTCCAGGTGCTGTAGCGGATATAGTAGAGCGCAAAGCCTTCCACTTTCCCATTGATCTCGGCCACAAAAGCCCACCACACAGGGGTTGGGCCAAAACCGCTTTCTTCAAAATGACTGAGCGTAACGGTTACTTCCTGGGGCGCTTTTTCATAATCGGCTAGTTCCTGTATCAGTTCTAATAAACGGACACAATCGGTTCTCTCTGCTCTTCGTATGTTAATATGCATGCTAAATTCAGTTTAATTTTTCTATCCTGTGAAACATAAGTAAGCCGATCAACAGGCAGATCGTAAAAGGTGCAAGATAAATGGCTTTTTCAAACCGCCATAGAAAAGAGATCATGAATCCTGTTATTCCCATCAGGGTATTCAGGGTGGCAATAAAATTGAAGATAAAATTATTGCTGAGATGCTTCAATTTAAAAAAATCAATCAGCAATAATGACACTCCCAGCAAGCCGCCGATGCATAGCAGGAGAAGTATGTAAAAGAAAATACCCAATCCTCCCCCGAGCGTATCGGTACTGTTACGGATGATAAAAGAGATAACAATGGCACTGATGCTGATAATGATCACTAACGAGACAAAGCTGTTCCTTACTTTACTACTGATCTTCATGTGTGTTCAGATAAAATTGCTGCTTTACATTTCACTCATGACTGACGATTCACGTCTCACGGCTTTGCTCCTGCCCCTTTCACAAACCTACCAGGTTTTGCATTCGTATGTTCCCCATCCTTCAACACCTGTGTGCCATTTACCCAAACATGGATCATGCCTGTTGAATATTGATGTGGCTTTTCATAAGTGGCATGGTCTTCAACTTTAGCGGGATCAAAGACCAATATGTCTGCGTAATTACCCACTTTCAGTTCACCTCTTTTCTGAATATGTAAACTCGTAGCTGCAACCTTGGCTAATTTATGAATAGCCGTTTCCAGCGGAATTACTTTTTCATCTCTGCTATAGTGTCCAATCACCCTTGTGAAATTTCCATACGCACGTGGGTGACTGCTTTGTTTGAGGAAATTTCCTTCCGGTGCCATAGAACCGGCATCAGATCCGAAACTTACCCAGGGTAAGGCTATTTGTTTTTTTACATTGTCTTCACTCATTAAAAAATAAGCCACTTCTACGCGGCTGCTATCCTGGATGATCAGATCGATCGCAGCATCTTCCGGTGTAGTATTGCGTATTTTTGCTACTTCAGCTAAACTCTTGCCGGAATATTTGAACAGAGAGTCTCTTCTGAAACCGAGTAATAAAACCTTATCTGCAGAACCTGCACCATAATAGAGGTTCTCCCAATCGGTAGCATTTGTGCTCATCACTTTTTTCATTTCTGCGCGGATCTTTGGATCCTGTAAACGTTGCCAGAGTTTTCCAAAACCACCATCCTGTAAGGAAGGTGGGAATGCGGCTGTCATGCCGGTTGCACCGGCTGTATAGGTATACATATTGGCAGCAATATCAATGCCTTCTTTTCTGGCTCTTTCCACTCTTTTGATCACGCTATCCATTTTACTCCAGCTGGCAATACCCGCCGCTTTCAAATGATAGATCTCACCATGCACACCGGCTTCTTTGGCAATAGTGATCAGTTCTTCAACAGCTTCATTCAGTTTATTGCCTTCACTGCGCATATGCGAAATATAACCACCGCCATAAGGTGCGGCGGCTTTGCATAATTCGATCAGTTCATTTGTTTTGGCAAAGAATGCCGGCGGATAGATCAGTGAGGTTCCCACACCTAATGCACCTTCTTCCATCGCTTGTTTCACCAGAGCTTTCATCTGATCCAGTTCAGCAGGTGTTGGGTCCCGGTTATCTTCACCAATCACATTGGTACGGATAGTTGTGGCACCTACATAAGAAGCGATATTGCAACTGATCCCTCTTTTCTCCATTGAATGCATGTATTCGCCCAATGTGTTCCAGTCGACAGTAAATTTATAAATGGGCTGGTCATCCTGCATGTCTTTTTTCATTTTCGCATTCAAAGGCCCCATACTTTCGCCTTCTCCAAATACTTCCAATGTAACCCCTTCGCGGATCTCGCCTTGTGATCTGCCATCTTCGATAAGGGTTAC
>CBHRAM010000404.1:0-3265 GCA_966076165.1 uncultured Chitinophagaceae bacterium | reverse complement strand
CATGCTTCCTAAGTTCAAACGCATCCTTCTCAAATTATCAGGTGAAGCTTTACTCGGAGACCAGCGTAACGGCGATCCGTTTAACCCTAAGATCATTGAACAATATGCACACGATATCAAACTCGTGACGGATATGGGTGTACAGGTGGCTATTGTGATCGGAGGAGGAAATATCTATCGGGGAATGAATGAGGCAGACAGCGGTATTGAACGCGCCCATGGCGATTATATGGGTATGCTGGCAACGGTGATCAATGCCATGGCCATGCAGGCCATGCTCGAAAGAATTGGTGTGTACACCCGTTTACAAAGCGCCATTAATATGGAACAGGTGGCAGAACCCTATATCCGCAGAAAAGCGCTTCGCCATCTGGAGAAAGGCCGGGTGGTGATCTTTGGAGCCGGTACCGGTAACCCTTATTTTACGACTGATACAGCCGGTTCTTTACGGGCCATTGAGATGAAAGCAGATGTGATCTTAAAAGGTACCCGTGTAGACGGTGTTTATAATGCTGATCCTGAGAAAGACCCGACTGCGGTGAAATTTGATAAGATCAGTTTTCAGGATTGTATCTCCAAAAACCTGAAAGTGATGGATATGACGGCTTTTACACTCTGCATGGAGAATAAACTTCCTATCATTGTGTTCGATATGAACAAGCCCGGTAACCTCTTACAGGTGGTGGAAGGAGCCAATGTAGGGACGCTGGTTAGCTGATCACCCGTTCGTGTAATTTTTTAGATAGCTTATAGCTGTGTTGGTAATTTCATAAGACATGAAAAAAATCGCATTTCTCTTCTTTTGTTCGATCAGCGTAGCCGGCTTTGCCCAGCAAAAATTAAGTTTAACAGATGCCATCAATACGGCATTAAAGAACAGTTACGATATACAGCTGGCCAAAAATAACCTCGAGATCAGCAGTGTCAATAACTATATAGGGGTGGCCGGTGGCCTTCCGGTGGTAAGTGGTACAGCTTCCGATAATGAACAGGTTACCAGTATCAATCAGAAATTTGCCGATCCTACCCGCGATACCAAAAGAGATAATGTAGGCTCTAACAACCTGACTGTTGGTGTTACCGGCAGTTTTTTACTGTATAACGGTTTACGGGTGGTGGCCACCAAGAAAAGACTGGAAGAATTACAGTCGCAAAACCAACAACTACTTAATGCACAGATACAGGCAACCATTGCATCGGTAATGACCAAATACTATGATGTGGTTCGCCAGCAATCTTACCTGAAAACCATTTTTCAGTCGATCGATGTTTCTAAAAAAAGACTCGAGATCTTACAGGTCAGAAAAGATATCGGCCTATCCAATAATGCTGATATTCTGCAGGCGCAGCTTGACCTGAATGCATTGATCCAGTCGCAGCAAAGCCAGGACCTGGTGATCGGCCAGGCAAAGACCGACCTGTTGAACCTGATCTTTATGAAACCTGATTCACCGATTTCGATCAGCGATACCATTATTGTTGACAAATCGGTCAATCTGGATACGGTTCGTAATCGCGTAAGCACTCATCCTTTATTGATCGCAGCCAATCAACAGATCCGGATCAATGAACTGATCGAGAAAGAAACAGCAGCACTTCGCTATCCTACACTCCGTGCTACAACGGGTTATAATTTTACCAGCAGCAAAAGTGCTGCAGGGTTTAGTTTGCTGAACCAGAGTTATGGTCCTTTTGTAGGGATCAATCTTGCGGTGCCTATTTATAACGGGAACATCAGTAAGCGTCAGCAAAGGGTAGCAACTATCAATACCCGCAATGCAACCATCCAGCGGGATAATCTGGCATTTGATTATGAAACGGGCGTGATCCGTACGTATCAATCGTATGAGAATACCCTGAGCCAGTTGCAGACCGAACAAAAGAACTATGCGCTTTCTACCCAATTGCTTGATCTTGTTTTACAGAAATTCCAGTTAGGCCAGGCTACCATCATTGATGTAAAACAGGCACAACAGAGTTTTGAAAATGAAGGATACCGCCTGGTGAACCTGAATTATGCTGCAAAAACGGCTGAAATAGAATTGAAGCGTTTGGCGAACCAGCTGGCATACTAACTTATTCTTTTGTAAGAAAGTCAATGCTTTCTTTTTAATCTGAGTCCATGCCTGTTCCTCCTATTCAATCCAAACTGCCCGATGTGGGCACCACCATTTTTACCGTAATGAGCCAGTTGGCATTGGAACAGGGTGCTGTAAACCTTGGCCAGGGCTTTCCGGATTTTATGATGAGTGATGAGCTCACATCGCTGGTAAATGAAGCGATGAAAAAAGGGTTTAACCAGTATGTGCACATGAACGGGTTGATGCTGCTGCGCGAAAGACTGGCGGAGAAAGCAGAAAAATTATACAAGACCAAGGTTAACCCTGATACACAGATCACGGTAACGCCGGGTGGAACTTATGCGATCTACACAGCACTCACCACCGTATTGCGTCCCGGAGATGAAGTAATTGTATTTGAGCCGGCATACGATAGTTATATCCCCAATATTGAAGTGAATGGTGCTACACCTGTCCGAATCTCTTTACAGTTCCCTGATTATTCCATACCCTGGGAAGAAGTGCGTGCGAAAGTAAATGCGAAGACGCGGATGATCATGATCAATACTCCGCATAACCCAACCGGTGCGGTATTGCGTGAACAGGATATGGAAGAACTGCGTAAGATCGTAGCCGATACGAATATTCTGATCCTGAGTGATGAAGTGTATGAACACCTGATCTACGATGAGATTCCTCACCAGAGTATTCTCCGCTATCCAGATCTGCTGGAAAGAAGTTTTGTGTGTTTCTCCTTTGGTAAAACCTATCATTGTACGGGATGGAAACTGGGTTATTGCATCAGCTCTCCCGAACTGATGAAAGAATTCAGAAAAGTTCACCAGTTCAATTGTTTCTGCTGTGATACACCTAAACAGGTAGGTATTGCTGAATACATACAAAATGAAGAAGCCTATCTTTCTTTAGGTGGCTTCCTGCAAAAGAAAAGAGATTTCTTCCGCGAACTGATGAAAGCGACACCCTTCAAATGCATCCCGTCTCACGGAAGTTATTTTGAGTGTTACAGTTACGGACATTTTTCAAATGAAGCGGATAAAGACCTCGCTATCCGCTTAACCAGAGAATACGGCATTGCCATGATCCCGGTTTCTGCTTTTTATAAGAATGGTGATGATAATAAAGTACTGCGTTTTTGTTTTGCGAAGAAAGAAGAGACTTTGGAGAAAGCGGTTAAGAAATTGGTG
>CBHRAM010000403.1:0-3272 GCA_966076165.1 uncultured Chitinophagaceae bacterium | reverse complement strand
ACCGAAGCGGCATAAACAGAAAATAACATGCAAGCATTAACCAACAGAGCGAAAGATGTGAGCCGTAAGCCGATGAGCTTTATGGAGAGCCTGTACCTGCCGGCTATCTTTAAGGGTATGGCTATCACATTCAGCCATATTTTCAAAAAGAACCCTACGATCAGTTACCCTGAACAGAAAAGGCCATTCAGCCCGGTATTCCGTGGCTTACATGTACTGAACAGGGATGAAGAGGGACGTGAGAATTGTACTGCTTGCGGATTGTGTGCGGTAGCTTGTCCGGCAGAAGCCATCACCATGGAAGCGGCAGAACGTTTACCCGGCGAAGAACATAAATACCGCGAAGAAAAATATGCAGCCAAATACGAGATCAATATGCTGCGTTGTATTTTCTGCGGGTTGTGTGAAGAAGCCTGTCCTAAAGATGCGATCTATTTAAGTGAAACTTTTGCCCCGGCAAATTTCACCAGGAAAGGATTTATATACGGCAAGTCAGATCTGTTGATCCCTGATCCGAAAACAGATCCGGCAGGCTATGAGAAAGCACGCGGTAAAGCAGAACCAACAACGGCTTCAGCGGCTTCGCCGAATTAGTAATTAAAAATTAGTAATTAAAAATTGGGTAACCATTTCTAATTATTAATTTTTAATTCTTAATTATTAATTAAGATTATGAGTACGATAGAAATATTATTCTTTTTCCTCAGTGCGCTGGCCATCTTCAGTGCCATTATGGTATTGGTGAGTAAGAACCCGGTGCATAGTGTATTGTGGCTGATTGCCGTGTTCTTTGCCATATCGGGACATTATATCTTATTGAATGCGCAGTTCCTGGCCATCGTGAATATGATCGTGTATGCCGGAGCCATCATGGTATTGTTCCTGTTTGTGATCATGTTAATGAACCTGAATGCAGAAACCGAACCACAGAAACATTTGTGGATGAAACTGGCAGGTGTGGTATCAGGAGGCTGTTTCTTTTTAGTGCTGGTATCCCTGGTAAGACAGGCAAGTGACCTTACCGGAAAAACAGCTTTGATGAAAGAAGGTAATATCGGACTGATCAAGAATCTGGGTAAAGCCCTGTTCAGTGATTTTGTGGTGCCGTTTGAAATTACGAGTGTATTGTTTTTGAGTGCGATGGTGGGTGCAGTGGTGATTGGAAAGAAAGATTAATCAGGCTAAACGCGGAAGGCTGAACGCCTAACGCTTTGGTAAATAATAAAATTAAAAATTGCGTTGCGCGTTAAGCGTCCCGCATTAAGCGTAAAAAATGCCAATACAATATTATATCTATCTCTGTCTTGCCTTATTCAGCATCGGCATCATCGGTGTGTTAACGCGCCGTAATGCGATCATTGTGTTTATGTGCATAGAATTGATGTTGAATGCAGTAAACCTGTTGCTGGTTGCATTTTCGAAAATGAGGTATGCAGCAGCTGTGGTGACTGATCAGAATACATCAGTTGGGGTTGACGGACAGTTATTCGTATTCTTTATCATGGTGGTGGCAGCAGCGGAAGTAAGTGTGGGACTGGCCATTATTGTAATGATGTATAGAAATACGCATTCGGTGGATATTAACTTTTTGAACAGGCTTAAAAACTGATCACCCCCCAACCCCCTAAAGGGGGAGTGAGGTGTGCATCGGAGAAGAATATTATTTAATTAACAGCTTAAGTCCCATAAGGGATTTAGGGTAAAGCCCCTTTAGGGGTTGGGGTATATGAGCAAACTTGTTTATCTAATTCCATTATTTCCCCTGCTTGGGTTCCTGATCAACGGATTGGGCAGAAGGTCCTTGTCTAAATCCATGATCGCTATTGCGGGCAGCGGGGCTATCCTGGCTTCTTTTGTTGTGAGTGTATTGGTGTTTTTTGATGTTAAGGCCAACGGCGCAAGCGTGGTAACCCTGTTCAACTTTATTAATGTAGAAAGCTTTAAAGTGGCTTTCGCTTTTCAGGTTGACCAGTTATCCTCTATTTTCTTATTGATCATTACAGGTATCGGTTTCCTTATTCACCTCTATTCATCTGCTTATATGGATGATGAGGAACCACAGCATTACGGAAGATATTTTGCTTACCTCAACCTGTTCGTGTTCTCTATGCTGCTGCTGGTATTGGGAGCCAACTATGTGATCATGTTCATCGGTTGGGAAGGTGTGGGTCTTTGCTCTTACTTACTGATCGGATTCTGGTTTAAGAATAATAATTACAATTACGCTGCTAAGAAAGCGTTTGTAATGAACCGGATCGGTGATCTGGGTTTCCTGCTGGCGGTATTCTGGCTCCTGTATAAACTAGGCACGGCTTCTTACTCAGAAGTGTTTGCCCATACAGCACAGCTCAGCAGTTTTGATATAACTGCCATCACAGCTTTATTATTTATTGGAGCCATGGGTAAGAGTGCCCAGATCCCTTTATATACCTGGTTACCGGATGCCATGGCAGGTCCTACACCTGTATCTGCTTTGATCCACGCAGCAACCATGGTTACTGCGGGTATCTACATGATCGCACGCAGTAATATCTTATATACAATGGCTCCGGCTACGCAAACACTGGTAGCTATTGTGGGATTGGCCACAGCCATTTTTGCTGCAACCATTGCACTGAAACAAAATGATATTAAAAAAGTATTGGCTTACTCTACCGTTAGCCAATTAGGATATATGTTCTTGGGATTGGGAGTGGGTGCTTACACCGGTGCCGTGTTCCATGTTATGACACATGCTTTCTTCAAAGCCCTGTTATTCCTGGGTGCCGGTTCTGTGATACATGCCATGCACCACGAACAGGATATCCGCAAAATGGGTGGGTTGAAAAAATATATGCCTATCACGCATATTACTTTTTTACTGGCCTGTTTAGCTATCGCCGGTATCCCTCCTTTCTCCGGTTTCTTTTCAAAAGATGAAATCTTAACGGCTGCATTCGCTAAAAATCCGGTTTACTATTTTGTAGGTGTGGCCGGCGCTTTGATGACGGCTTTTTATATGTTCCGTTTATACACCCTTACTTTCCTCGGACAGTTCCGCGGTACACACGAACAGGAACATCACCTGCATGAAAGTCCCTGGCAGATGACCTTCCCGCTGATCGTGCTGGCTATTCTTTCGCTAGTGGGTGGATGGATCGGTATTCCGGAAGTGTTTGCAGAAAATGCACACAGCCTCGAAAAATTTCTGGCGCCGATCTTTGCTGAATCAACCAAACTGGCTGAGCAGCACCACCTGGCCGCTTCGCAGGAATATATCATGATGGGCGCTT
>CBHRAM010000402.1:0-3306 GCA_966076165.1 uncultured Chitinophagaceae bacterium | reverse complement strand
CTCACCCAACCCAGATAAAAGCTCACCGGCATCAATACAAACAGCAACGGAACAATAATTGCGAATGCATAGCCGAGAGAGGTAAACAGGGCATTATAGCGTTTATTATGTACACCCAATGTTCTGAAAGCACTCTGGAAACCGTGTGCGAGGTGATAGCCTAAGGAGATACATCCCACAGCATATACTACAACCACCCATAATTCACTGAACTCCAGTTTCATTTTTTCATACAGGTTGATCTCTTCGCCCAGCAGGAACCCCTGGTGGGAGCGGTTAGGTAACCAGAAATGATAGAGGTGTAAAACAAGGAACAGGAGGATCAGGGTACCCAGCAAGCCCATGCTTCTGCTGTACCATTTACTGCCCTCGCTATAGCTAACGGCATAACCCACAGAACGTTTGCTGCGGTTAGAAGCGGTAAGCATAAAACCCTGGATAATGTGAAGGAAAAGTCCGGCAAACAGGCCAATTTCCAACAAACGGGGAACCCAGTTGGCTCCCATAAAATGTGCGCCTTTGTTGAACATCTCACCACCGTCATTGGCCCAGATACAGGCATTCAGGCCAACATGTACAATCAGGAAAAGAATCAGAAAAATGCCGGTAAATGCCATCACCAGTTTCCTTCCTACCGATGAAGTGAAGACTTGTTTCCAGGTCATAGTGCAAGTTTATAGTTGAAGAAATCGCTGCAAAAGTAGTACAGGAATTAATGCTAAACGTTGATAGCGAAGAACTTTTTTCGGGGTTCATGGTTCATGGCATATAGTTCATGGTAAAAAATAAGCCTTGTACTTCATCTTGTTCAACCATGATCCATGAACTATGAACCATCCCCTCAACAC
Source organism: uncultured Chitinophagaceae bacterium (assembly GCA_966076165.1). Taxonomy (GTDB): domain Bacteria; phylum Bacteroidota; class Bacteroidia; order Chitinophagales; family Chitinophagaceae; genus Sediminibacterium. The sequence goes on along the minus strand of CBHRAM010000402.1, from coordinate 2,458 downwards.
ACCGCTCACATAAATTTCCTCACATTAAATACAATACAATCTTACATTTGGTTCATGCTTAAACTCCTCAGCATTTTATGGAACAGTTTCCGCATGGCCATGCAGGAACTCAGGGTTAATAAACTCCGTACCTTTCTTTCCCTGTTCGGGATCACCATCGGGATCTTCTGTATCATTGGGGTATTGGCTACGGTTGACAGCCTGGAACGTAAGGTGCAGAACGATATCAAATCATTCGGAAACAATACGATCTACGTAGATAAGTGGAATTATGGAGGAGGTAACGATTACCCATGGTGGAAGTATATGAAGCGCCCACCCATGCGCGTAGAGGAGATGCGCTTTATTAAAACCAAAAGCCAGCTGGCGGCCAATGCGGCCATGTTTGTGTCAACCAATGTAAAGCTTTCCTTCGGCGATAATATCCTCAATAATATCAATATGTATGGGGTAACCGAAGAGTTCAATACCATACAAACCCTCGAAATCGATTTTGGCCGTTACCTGAACGAGTCTGAATTCAGCCGGGGAACCACCACCGGCATCATCGGGTATAAAGTGGCCGAAGAATTGTTCCCCAATCCCGAAAAAGCCGTTGGGCAGGAAGTATCCTATAATGGCAAAAAGATCACGGTTGTGGGTGTGATCAAGAAACAGGGGCAGAGTTTTGTAGGAGGCTTTAATTACGATGAATGTTTATTGGTGCCCTACCGCTATTTTGCCGGTGAGTACAATCCCGATAACAGCAGCCCTTTTATTATGGTGCAGGGAAAACCATCCATACCTTCTTCTGCTTTGCAGGATGAACTGGTGGGGATCATGCGCCAGTCGAGAAGGCTGAGCCCTACCCAGGAAGATAATTTCTCCTGTAACGATGTGGCCCTGTTCAGCGAACAGGTAAAAGGGTTCTTTGGCCAGGTAAGTGCCGGCGGGTGGGCCATTGCGGGCCTGAGCCTGATTGTGGGTGCGTTTGGTGTGGCCAATATCATGTTCGTGACCGTACGTGAGCGGACCAGCCAGATCGGATTAAAAAAAGCATTGGGTGCCAAACGAAGTACCATATTAACCGAATTCCTGCTGGAAAGTGCGTTCTTATGTATCATAGGTGGGCTGATCGGTTTGGGCCTGGTGGGACTGCTTTCCATAGTACTCAGTACCGTATTACCATTCCCGATCTTTATTGCGCCTAATATCATCATACTTGCCCTGAGCATCTGTATCATACTGGGCATCATTTCCGGGATCATACCGGCTTCTATTGCCGCCAAGATGGACCCGGTGGTGGCGATCAGGACGAAGTAGAAGTAGTTTATTCGTTTACTTGTTTATTGGTTTATTCGTTTATTGGTGGTTGAATCTTAGTTTTGCATCCCCTCCCCAAAAGGAGGCCGCAATAAACCAGTAAACTAATAAACCAATAAACAAATTTTGCCTACTATTTTAGCTATCGAATCTTCCTGCGATGAAACATCTGCCTCGGTTTGTGTGGATGGGAAGATCTTATCCAATTTTATTGCCAATCAGACTGTGCATGAAAAATACGGCGGAGTTGTGCCCGAACTGGCCAGTCGCGCCCACATGCAGAACATTGTGCCTGTTGTTCATGCCGCGTTAAATGAAGCTTTCCCTCAACTCCAAACCCTAAACTCCAAACTCCAGACCATTGATGCCATAGCTTTCACCCAGGCTCCCGGCCTGATCGGAAGTTTATTAGTAGGTACCCAGTTTGCAAAATCACTTTCCCTTTCCTTGGATAAACCCCTGATCGCTGTTCACCATATGCAGGCGCATGTGCTGGCAAACCTGATAGGGGATGAGAAACCGGAATTTCCGTTCTTATGTTTAACGGTGAGTGGCGGGCATACACAGATCGTGTTGGCAAAATCGCCGCTTGAACTGGAAGTGATCGGAGAAACCATTGATGATGCGGCTGGTGAGGCTTTTGATAAAAGCGCGAAACTCTTAGGGCTGCCTTATCCGGGTGGGCCTTTAATTGATAAGTATGCCAAAGAAGGGGATCCCCGTAAATTCAAATTTGCAGAACCACAGATCCCTGAATTGAATTTTTCTTTTAGTGGACTGAAAACTTCTGTGTTATACTTCCTGCAAAAACAGGAGCCAGGTTTTATCCAGGAAAATCTCAATGATCTCTGCGCATCTATTCAATACACCATTGTACATATTCTGCTTACCAAACTGAAAAAAGCGGTACAGCAAACGGGTGTCAGGAATGTTTGTATTGCAGGTGGGGTAAGTGCCAACAGCGGCTTAAGAACCGGTTTGAAAGAAATGGGAGAGAAGCAGGGATGGAAAACATTCATCCCCAAATTTGAATATTGCACTGATAATGCAGCAATGATTGCTGTAACTGCCTACCATAAATATCTCGCCGGTGAATTCAGTACACTGGATGCTGGGCCGAGCGCGAGGGCGGAATGGTGATTTTAATTAATAATTA
>CBHRAM010000401.1:0-3308 GCA_966076165.1 uncultured Chitinophagaceae bacterium | reverse complement strand
GCTGCCTGGGCTTATGAGAGTTTATCATTTGGTGGTTACTGGGCATGGGATCCGGTTGAGAATGCTTCCCTGGTTCCCTGGCTTACATTGGTGGCAGGTATTCATACCAACCTGGTGTACCGCAATTCTGGTTATTCTTTAAGAACTACCTATCTGTTTTACATCGTCAGTTTTGTGCTGGTATTGTATTCTACGTTCTTAACCAAGAGCGGCATATTGGGAGATACATCCGTGCATTCTTTCACGGATCTGGGTATGAATTTTCAACTGATCTTATTCGTACTCGTCTTTTTGATCCCGTCTTTGTTTTTATATTTCAAAAATTACAAAAGCATTCCGGCTATTCAGAAAGAGGAGAGCACCTATAGCCGTGAGTTCTGGATCTTTATCGGTTCACTGGTATTGTTCCTTGCGGGTATAGTGATCATCACCAAAACCTCTACACCGGTATTTAATAAAGTATTTGGCACCAAGATCGCCCCGCCGGAAGATGCAGAATTTTCTTATAACCAGATCCAGATCTTTGTGGCAGTAGTGATTGGTTTATTAACGGCTGTTACACAATATTTCAAATACAAAGACACAGCCAGAGAATTCTTTGGTAAAAAGATCTTGGTACCCACAGTGATCGCGGTAGTGATCAGTCTTTGCATCAGCTTCTTCGGTAATATCAGTTACGATAAAAAAGGCCCCGGTTATTTGTTTGCGATACACCTGGCCATTTTTGCGGCTGTGTATTCTGTGGTGGCCAATGCAGCTTATATCTGGCTGGGATTGAAAGGAAAGATCAAAGCAGCAGGTGCTTCTGTGGCACACGTGGGTTTTGGATTGGTATTGGTAGGGATACTGGTCTCTTCCAGTAAGAAAACCGTATTAAGCTGGAACACGACCGGTGTTTCTGTTTTACAGGCTGCTGAAAAAGGAAGTAAGAATCCAGCAGGTGATCCTGCCGAAAATATTACCCTGTTTAAGCGGGTGCCCACAGATATGGGCAAGTTCATGGTAACCTATGTGAAGGATACATTGAACCCGGCCGACCGCAAGCGTTATTTTGAGATCAACTTCAAAGCCAAGGACGGTAAAGAAACTTTCAGTTTATATCCGGATGTGATCAAACAGAATAAAGGGGGAGAAGGGTTCTCTGCTAACCCTGCTGCACAACATTACTGGTACAAGGATATATTCGTATACATCACTTCTTTCCAGGAAAATAACCGCGAGGATACGGCCAGCTTTCGTAGCCGCGAAACCAAAGTAGGGGATACCCTGTTCTACGGAAATGGTTTCATTGTATTGAATAAAGTAGAGAAGAACCCGGAAGCACTGAAAAGCAAATACAGTGATGATGAAACGGCTGTGTTCCTGGATATGTCTGTGATCACCAAAGATGGCAGGCGTTATGCGGTGAAACCCGGTATTGCCTTGAAAGGCACCGACCAGCTGCGTAACCTGCCGGATACCGTGGTATCGCAAAGCCTGGTGATACAGTTCAACAAAGTAGCCGATTCTGTAAAAGGAACCCTTGAGATAGGTATCAAAGAAAGCGGTGCCATCACCGACCTGATCACCCTTAAAGTGTATGAATTTCCCATGATCAATATACTCTGGCTGGGTGTGGTGGTAATGGTGATCGGTTTTGGGATGTCGGTTTACCAGCGGATCAAAACCTTGAAACGTGGCGATTTACGTGTTTCTTAACAGGCTTACAGGTTACTTTTTGGCCATAGACAGCATTAATGAGCGGAGAAGTGTCTAATTTTAAACGGCTTGAAAAGCATAGTCAAACATATCATCTTTCTGTTTTGCCTGCTGGCAGGTTTCATGGCCATGCCTGAAGCAAAAGCACAGCAACATGGTGTTTATGACACCCTGAAAGTGTATGCTTATGTTACTCCCGAAGGCGATACCATTCCCTCCAGTAACCTGCCTCCGGTACTGGTGTATGGCAGGATGACCAAACAATGGAGAAATTACTGGGCCGACTGGACAAGGCTGCGAAATGCCGTGTATGTTACCTACCCTTATGCAAAAGCCGCCGGGCGCATCATGAATGAGATCAATGCGAAGCTGGTGAATGTAACCGACCGTAAGCAGCGTAAAACCATTATTAAAACAAGGGAAAAAGAATTAAAGAAAGAGTTCACCGATAAGCTTACCCAATTATCCATTTACCAGGGAAAAGTATTGATGAAGCTGATCTACCGCGAAACGGGTAATAACTGTTACGAGATCATTGATGAATACAAAGGCTTTATCAGTGCCGCATTCTGGCAAACCGTTGCCATCGTATTTGGCAGTAACCTCAAACAGAATTATGATCCGGTTGGAAAAGATGTAGACATGGAAAAGATCGTAAGAGATGTAGAGAAAATGTATGGGTATACACGGGGCTAAGTATACTTTTTTAAGATGTCTGTAAAGATTTTTCGTTCAATCATCCTTGCTCCTAAACTTTCCAGGTGTTCTGTGTATACCTGACAGTCAATCAAACAAATCCCTTCTTTTTGTAATGCCTCCACATACTGAATAAAGGCAAATTTGCTGGCATTGCTCTGTTTACTGAACATACTTTCTCCGAAAAAAAGTTTACCCATTTTTATCCCATAAAGTCCACCTACCAGTTTACCCTCTGACCAGGTTTCTGCACTCTGGGCAATACCGAGTTTGTGTAATTCCAGAAAACTCATTTCCAGTTCGTCCGTGATCCAGGTACCGTCCTGTCCTTTGCGTTCCCCTTCTTTACAGGAACGGATCACTTCCGCAAAAGCGGTATTCGTAGTAAAACGGAAACTTCTTTTTTTGATCACCGCTTCCATACTCTTACTCACTTTCAATTCATCCGGATACAAAACAAACCGCGGATCCGGGCTCCACCATAAAGGCACTTCACCCTCATACCAGGGGAATATCCCGTTTTGATAAGCCAGCAAAAGCCTGTCAACGCTCAGATCTCCCCCCATCGCCAATAAACCATCTTCCGTCGCTTCTTCTACAGGAGGAAACCAGAGGGCGTTGGTGAGGGGGTAAACAGACATGGGGGTAATTAAAAATTAAGAATTAGAAATTAAGAATTATTGAGAATATAGTTAAATGGATCTTCTTACAGCCATATCCAATTTTTAATTATTAATTTCTAATTTTTAATTACCGTCTTACCCTGCAACAGCTTCAATAGTCGCCCCAATGCCCCTGTCTGTGATGGCATCACACATGGGTTTGAGGACTTCGTATTCGCCGTTCTTTACTGCGTATTTTCCTTTGGTGTGGATGAACATGGCGCATTGTTCGGCCTGCTCGGGGGTATGGCC
>CBHRAM010000400.1:0-3308 GCA_966076165.1 uncultured Chitinophagaceae bacterium | reverse complement strand
TGCACTGGAACTTTTACAGAAAAGTCCGGGTATACAGGTAGACAACAACGAGAATATTTCCATGAAAGGAAAGACCGGTGTGAAGATCTATATTGATGGAAAGATGACGCAGTTAGACAGCAAAGACCTTGCTGCTTACCTGAAAAGTATCAACAGCAATGATATTGAAGCGATCGAAATGATCAGCAACCCCAGCGCCAAATATGATGCCAGTGGTAATGCGGGTATCATTAATATCCGATTGAAGAAAAATAAAAAATTCGGCACCAATGGTAGTGTGAACACCAGTTTTGTACAGGGCATCACACCCAAAGGGAATGGTTCTGTGAACCTGAACTACCGCGATAAGAAAGTGAACCTGTTCTCGAATGTGGGTGGCGGTATCGGTATGTATGAGAATGACCTGAACCTGTACAGGATCCAGAAAGACTCGATCTATGACCAGCATAGTGAGAACAAGAACAACAGTAAGAACCTCAACGTAAAAGCCGGTGCGGACTATTTTATCGACAGCAAGAGTACGATCGGTGTATTGGTTACCAGCAATTTTTCAGATAATACCTGGACCAGCAACAGCAAAACAGATGTCTTCTATCAACCCAACGGACAGTTTATCAAGAGCCTGCAGGCTTTCAACACGGTTCCGGGCAACCGCACCAATATGAACTCAAATATCAATTACCGCTATGCAGATACCAGCGGTAAAGAGATCAATTTTGATGCTGACTATGGTTTATTCCGCGGAAAAGGAACCAGCTATCAGCCCAATTATTATTTAGATAAGAACGGCGCTCCTTTATACCAGGTGATCAATCGTAACAATACACCTACGGATATTGATATCTATACCTCCAAAGTAGATGTGGAATTACCTAAATGGAAGGGGAAACTGGGTTATGGTGCGAAATTCTCTTATGTAAAGACCAGCAATGCATTTGAATTCTTTAATGATATCAATGGCACTACGGTTAAACAATTGAGCAGGAGCAACAGCTTTACCTATAAAGAGAATGTGAATGCAGCTTATGTGAACTATCAAAGACAGTTCAGCAAAAAATGGAGCCTGCAAACCGGTTTACGCGTAGAACAAACCAATAGTGAAGGTGTGTTAACAAGGGATGATGGTTTAGTGCAGGCAGATAATACCGTGAAGAAAGATTATATCAACCTCTTCCCAAGCGCTGCGTTAACATGGAATGTAAATGATAAGAACACATTGAACCTGACCTATAGCCGCCGTATTGACAGGCCCAGCTACCAGGACCTGAACCCGTTTGAGAACAAACTGGATGAGCTGACCTACGAAAAAGGAAATGCTTTCTTACGTCCGCAGTACACTGACAATATTGAGTTATCACATACTTTCAGAAATGCCATCACTACAACAGTTGGGTATAGCCATGTAAAAGATTATGCAACGCAAACAACCGACACCACCAATAACGCCACTTATGTGCAACAGAAGAACCTGGCAACACAACAGATCATCAGCTTCAGTATAGGTTCTCCTTTGCCGATTGCCAAATGGTGGAACGGTTATGCCAATGCCTGGTACAACTACCAGATCTTCGATGGCGAGATCGGCACCAATAAAGTGCATACAGAAATCCCAATGTTTGGTGCCTATATGCAGAACAGTTTTACTCTCGGACATGATTATACAGCAGAGCTGAGTGGCTGGTTCAGCGGGCCTTCTGTATGGGGAGCCACCTGGCATACAAAATCGCAGGGTGGATTAGACCTGGGAATACAAAAACAGATCCTGCAGAAAAAAGCAACGGTTAAAGTTTCGGTAACGGATATTTTCCATACCAACCCATGGACAGCCACCAGCAATTTCGGCGGATTATATATCAATGGTAGCGGCAGCTGGGAAAGCCAGACAGTTCGCGTAAGCTTTACTTACCGTTTTGGAAGCAACCAGGTAAAAGCAGCCAGACAAAGACAAACCGGTCTGGAATCAGAATCAAAAAGGATCAAATAGATATACGTTAGTACAGTTGGGTTTTGGGTTTAATCCCTCCGGAGTTTCCGGGGGGATTTTTTTATCTGTTTATTGCAAAAGTTTATTGAGTGTGCCCACAATATTCTTTGAAGACGGCAGTGCCGCATTCATCGCTATAATTGTAAAATTCTGGTCCACTAAAATGGTTCGCGGGATCGTAATGATATTATAAGCGGAAAGTTTTGTCCTGTCAATCAACCATTGCAAGCCTTGTGCATTTCTTTTCTTCACACTGGAACTCCACAATGTTTTATCATCATCAATAGATAAGGAAATGAATTGAACCCGGTTATCATCTTTAAAGGATTCTTTCAGTTTTTCATAAGCCGGCATTTCTTCCATACAGGGGCCGCACCAGGTTGCCCAGGTATCGATATAGATCAGCTTACCTTTCAGGTCTGCCAGGTGAGCGGGTTTGTTATTGATATCAATAGCTGTGAAATCAACTGCCATATCGCCGTTAGACAATTGCAAAACCCTCGTGAGTGTGTTTTGCAAAGCTTCGCGATACGCTGGATTACTCAGTACTTTGATCTTTGGTTCGAAGGAAAGTTTGGTTTCTCTGTCGCCGGCTGTTTTGAGCTTATCTCCCAGTTCATAGGCTTCCATCCATTCTTTTACCTGTTGCAGTGGCTTTGAATCCTGCTTTTCAGCGGCGATCAGTTCTTCGAGTACATTACGGTATACCGCGAGTTTTAATAAAGAAGGGTCAATAAAATTTTTGTTATACTTATTCTGATAAGGTTTGATCAGTTCCTTCCATACTTTCAGATAAGCCTGAGACGAATCTTTGGAAAGCCTGTATTTGAAAGTGTGATAAACAAACGTGTTAAAAAAACTATTCAGGATATCAGCATTGATCCGGGCTGTTTCAAGTCTTACAAATTCCTTGTTCAGGTTTTGAAAGGAGGCTAGGGATTTTTTTCTTTTGGCCGCTTCTTCCTCAACGAGTAAAACAGTTGAATCGATCGTACTTCTTGTTAAATCACCTGCATTTAAAAAAGAGCCCCCTTTGGGAAAAGGTGTTTCACGCAGGTACTCATTCTCACCCGCATGCTTTCCTGCAAAGACAGCAAGTTTTGGATTTTTATAATCCACAAACAGATGCAGGCTGTCACCGGGGGAGAGATAAAGAATATTCCGCCCCAACCGAAAATAGTTGGGGGCACTCAATGCAAAACTGATCCGGAAATTACCCGCGCTATCCGGTACAAAAAACCTGGCAGGATCGGGCAGCAGGAGGTCTTTCATTTCAGACATATCTTCCACTTCTACCTGGTTATTGAAATTACGGACCGATCCT
>CBHRAM010000399.1:0-3312 GCA_966076165.1 uncultured Chitinophagaceae bacterium | reverse complement strand
TGATCTGCCACTACTTCCGCCATTTCATAACCGGGTGCCACCAGGCCATAGATCATCCCTTTGTATAAAGCACATTCCCCGATCGCAAAAATATCAGGGTCGCTGGTCTGCATTTTTTCATTCACAACAATACCCCCTCGTGCACCTGTTTCCAGTCCGGATGCTTTGGCCAGTTCATCACGGGGCTTGATACCTGCGGAGATCACCAGCATGTCTACTTCAATGCTTGACTGATCAGCAAATTGCATGGCTTTGATCGAATCATCCCCCTGTATCTCTGTTGTATTGGTATTGGTAAGGATCTTTAATCCAAGTGCTTCCAGTTTGTTCTTGAGAATAGTGGATCCTGCTTCATCTATCTGCCTCGGCATCAAACGCGGGGCAAATTCGATCACATGGGTATCAGTAATACCCAGATCGATCATGGCTTTGGCGGCTTCCAATCCCAGGAGGCCACCACCGATCACTGCTCCTTTTTTGGATCTTTTTGCCCAATCCCGCATCATTTCCAGGTCTTCGATGGTGCGGTAGATAAACACGCCGTTCTTTTCAACACCGGGAATGGGTGGAACAAAGGCGGAGGAGCCCGTAGCTAATATTAATATATCATAGCTAATGGATATTCCCTTCATAGAGAGAAGGGTTTTCGCTTGCCGGTTGATCTCTTTTACAGGATCACCTAAATAAAGCCTGATCTGGTTATCGGCATACCATTCTGCCGGGGCGAGGGAAAGGTCTTCGGCAGTTTTTCCGGAGAAAAACTCACTGAGGTGTACCCTGTCGTAGGCGGGACGAACCTCTTCGCCAAAGACAGTTATCTCAAAACTGTCTTTGGGCGCTTTGGCTACTAATTTCTCGCAAAACTTGTATCCTACCATTCCGTTACCGATAATCACGATTTTCATCTTTTGTGATTTAGGTGAAGTAATAAAAGCCCGGAATGGCAAACAATCGATATTAAACTTTTTTATATTTAATATTATTTATTCATTTAGACTTGTAAAATGAATTATAATATTATCTATGTCATGAAATTAATTGTATTTTTTGATATTTCAAGTATCTTTAGGAAAATTAATTAACATTTTATTTTTAATAATATAAATGTTCTGTTATGAAAACACCTGTTTTGTCATTAGTAGGTGCCGGCCCGGGAGATCCTGAACTGATCACCCTGAAAGCCATAAAAGCCATTCGTGCAGCAGATGTGATATTATATGATGCTTTGGCTAATGAAGAACTGCTAAATTATGCATCTCCTGGGGCGATTGTCCGCTTTGTGGGTAAAAGATATGGCTGCCATGCACTTTCCCAGATTGAGATCAACCACCTGATCATCGAATATGCTCTTGCTCATGGCAGAGTGGTTCGGTTAAAAGGTGGCGACCCCTTTGTATTTGGCCGGGCCCAGGAAGAAATAGAAGCCGCCAGAGAAAATGGAATTGAGGTTGAGATCATTCCGGGTATATCCAGTGCTATTGCGGTACCTGCCATGCAAATGATCCCCCTCACCTGCCGCGGCATCAATGAAAGTTTTTGGGTAACCACGGGCACTACGCAAAGCGGCGATATTTCCTCCGATCTTACACTGGCAGCGCAATCATCTGCTACGGTGATCATTTTGATGGCCATGAGTAAACTGGAATCGATCATGGACATCTTTGTGTCGCATGGAAAAGAGAACACACCCGTTGCCATCATACAGGATGGTACCACCCATAAAGAAAAAATCATCTTAGGTACAGTCAAGGATATTGCCTTCAGATCGCAACACGCGGGCATCAGTAATCCGGCCATCATCATGGTAGGTGAAGTGGTCTCGCTTCATCCCTCTTTGATAAAAACGTATATTGCCCCATATCAAACGGCTAATGAAAAAAAGCAAGCATAACTGTGATCTGAAAAGTTGTTCTTTCTGCAGATCCTGTTTACAAGAATGGTCCCCGGCAATTGAAGCCAATCGTAAAAATTATCATTTTAAGAAAGGTGAATTACTTTTTTGCGAAGGCGATAAAGTAACCGGTATGTATTTCATCTATTCAGGCAAGGTAAAAGTGCATAAGAAATGGGATGATGAAAAAGAACTGATCGTTCGTTTTGCCGGTAAGGGAGATATAGTCGGGCACAGGGGTTTGGGTAAGGATACCCACTACCCTGTTTCCGCCACAGCCCTGGAACCGGTGGATGTTTGTTTTATTGATCTTGCTTTTTTTATGGCATCGTTAAAAGTAAATCATGATTTTACTTTTCAACTCATGATGTTCTTTGCAGAAGAACTGCAGGAATCAGAAAGAAAAATGCGGAACATGGCTCACATGCCGGTAAAAGGCAGGGTGATACAGGCTTTATTGAAACTGAAAGAGAAATACGGGGTAAACGAAGAAGGGATGGTTGATATTTCTATTACCAAACAGGACATAGCTTCCTACGCGGGTACAACCTATGAAACCGTTTTCCGTATTATGAATGAATTGGCGGAAGAAAAATCAATCAGTATGCAAGGCAAAAATTTTTCGATCCTGAAAGCGGAAGACCTGGTCAAATCTTTAGCGCGTTAACATGATAAATACTTAGTCAGTTTTTCTTCTGGCGTTATCTTCCGCTACCGCTTTCTTTTCGGCAAGTATTTTAGTTAGTTCGTTCAGCTGTTTTACTTTTTCAGCAAAATCACCTTTTAAGGTTTCCCGGATGATTTCCATATCCTGCAATACCTGATCTATCTCATCCGGAAGCATCTCTGTAAACACTTCTTTCAACCGCTTGGCAACTGTGGGTGATTTTCCGTTGGTAGAGATCGCGATCTTCAGATGCCCTTTCCTCACCACAGAACTTAAATAAAAATCGCAGAGAGCAGGTTTATCAGCAACATTCACCAGCAGCCGCTGAGCTCTCGTATCTTTTTGAACCTGTTCACTTAGTATCCGGTCATTCACAGCTACGATCACCAGATCTATTCCTTCCAGATCATGGATGGTATATTCTTTTTCTATAAGCCGGATCAAGGGGTATTGTGCAGCCAGTGCCTTGATCTCATCACTGATCATTGTTGCTACTAAACGGATCTCAGTAGCCGGTGAGTTTTGCAATACAGCCTGCAATTTTTCCATTCCTACATAACCACCTCCTACGATCAGTAAACGCAGGTTCTCCAGTTTGATAAAAACGGGAAACAGGTTATTCTTATCAACAGCTTCAGATTCGACTATTTGAGGCATATTCATCATTTAAAATGAATACAAGAATAACAAAATTTCGACTCCTCTATTGTATTCTTTCTTTTCGCCGGTTATCGTTTCAGTCTGACAGTTATTT
>CBHRAM010000398.1:0-3340 GCA_966076165.1 uncultured Chitinophagaceae bacterium | reverse complement strand
TTACAAAAAGCGAGTGATATTACGGTAGCCGCGATCAAGGCAGGGATCAGTAGTTTGAAAGAAGGGATGTCGCAATCAGAACTTGCTGAGATCATCGCCGAAGCGCATAGTAAACTGGGTGGACATAATGGTGATGCCTTGGTTCTTTTTGGAGAATCCTCTTCCGTACCCCACGGAAGTACCAAACCGAAAACACTCAAGAAAGGAGATATTGTATTGATGGATTGCGGTTGCTCTGTAGAAAGATATACGTCTGATATCACCCGCACAATCGTATTTGGCGCAGAACCCACTAAACGCCAGCTGGAGATCTGGAACCTTGAACAAACAGCCCAGGCAGCCGGTTTCGCAGCCGCCAGAAACGGAATGGCCTGTGAACTAGTAGATGCCGCAGCCCGCACAGTGATCACTGAAGCGGGTTTCGGGCCGGGCTATCAGTTACCGGGTTTGCCGCATAGAACCGGTCATGGCATCGGAATGGATGGCCACGAATGGGGCAATATGGTAAAAGGTAACGGTCAGTTATTAGAACCGGGAATGTGTTTTAGTATCGAGCCCACCATATCCATTCCCGGTGAATTTGGTGTTCGGTTGGAAGACTGCGCTTACATGACGGCTGAAGGGCCGAAATGGTTCTCCAAAACCAGCACTTCTATTGACAAGCCATTTGGATGATCGGATAACCGTTAATCTTCGAGGTGATATTGCTTTTGAATGAAAGCCAGTGTGGTTTCCGCTTTCTTTTTTTGTTTTTTAAACCAGCCTATATGGGCTCCATTAAGCGTTTTAAAAAGATGGATATCACTTAGGAATTTATCGATCTCCTTTCTTTCCCGGGTCTTCAATCTTGGGTTACCGGATGGGCGTGTAAATTCAATATCGTATACTGTCATCTGATCAAATACCCGGCTGTCAAACAAAACAGCAAAGGCACTAAATGCCCTTTCACTAACGGTTTCTTCCCGGTCACGGATGCGTTGAATAAAAGCGATCTGCTGGTCGTAGGCAATGATCGTATCCACCACCAACTGATCATTGATCAGCCTGAAATTTCCTGAACTTCTTAATTGTTGTATGGTGGCATCATTACTGAAATATACATAAGGGCGCGGCAGGTATCGGGCATAAAAATAAATATCCCGCCCGTAAATATCCGGATCAGGTGATTGGAGCATGAAGGATAAGGAATCGATCCAGATCTTGCGCTGTTCCCTTTTTAGTATCAGACTGTCTAATTCGTAAATATCCCTTTTCAGGTCCCCTGCAAATGACCGGATGAACTGCACTTCTTTTTTGTCATCTAAATAATGCTCACGCATATTTTCTACAAAAAAACCTAAAGTAACGGCAAGGAAGAGCATAAAGAACTCAAAGAAATAATGCCAAAAGCCATTACCTGGCGACTTGTGCAGGTGGTGTGCATGTGTTTCCATAGTGAAGCAATTTTAGTGTTTGGTGGATTGCAATCAGGTACTATGTAACGATCTATGCAACAAAATATAAAATAAATCAGGGTTTTGATTTTATTTTTCAACCTGTCTGTTGCCAGGGTAATGGCGATAGGGTTAACAGGCTAAGCTTCTTCTTTGATCAGTTTCCTGATCACTTCTGCCATCTCAGGCGTTACGGCAACGCCATGTACCTGCTGTGCATGGGCGGCGGCCTGTTGTAATACTTCTTCTGTGGTGGTAGCTTTTACGACTGCCTGGCAATTGAAGCCTGCGTCGGAGCAATGGAGTGTTTTCATGTGGTTTAATTTAAAAGGTGACTCTGCAGCTAACGCTGCTTCTCCCTGTCTCTGCGGTGAATATTTTTTTCACCGCAGAGGTGCAGAGAGCGGGGAGTATGCCGCAGAGGGTTAATAGGTTAGGGATCTGTCGCTGTCAACTAATAGTTTCACCAATACATTGGGTAGTGCAAATTCTGCGGGTTTGCCTTTGAGGTCTGTATCCGTTACCCCTCGCGCTTTACTTGAATTGCCTGAGAGATAAAATTTTGCTCCCCCTTTTACCAAAGCATCAAAATGCTCACGTAGTTTGCCGGTGCCGAGGCCTGTGAGATTATCGAGCACATTATCACGAATGAGTTGCACGGCATCTCCTGCAAGAAAAAGGCTTACCGTATGGCCTTCTTCCATCGCTGTTTTGGCTACCAGAAATGACAGGGCGGCTTTGGTCGGGTTTTCTGTACCCGTGGTTACATGGATCAGGATCTTCATTTTGTTGGTGGTTTGTGCCCATGCTGTTTGCATACTGAGCGCAGTGAAAGAAAATAAAATGGCAATGGCCAGGGTTTTGAAACAGGTAGTTTTTATCATGGTGTTATTTGTTTAACACAACAATGATAGAAACAAGCTTAGGTTCAGAACGGTATCAAAAGATACATTGGAGAAAATATTTTCCGGGGAGTAGGATTAGTTAGAATGGGCGTTACTATGGACTATGATCTATCGTCTATCGTCCATGGTCCATAGACCATAGTCCATGGCAGGCCGTTGTATTAATGTAGTATGATACTTCCCCGAGAAAGCTTCAGTTTCTTTTCCTTCTCAAACTGCTTAAGGATACGTGAGATCACAACTCGGGTGGTGCCGAGTTCTTTGGCGAGTTGCTGGTGGGAAATATGGATAAGCTTATTTTCTTCTGAAACACTTTTTTGTTGCAGGTAGGAGAGTACACGGTCGGGGATATGGTCAAATGCCATTCCTTCAAATGAATTGATCAACTGGTCGTACCGGCTGCGGAACATATGCATCACATATTTGTTCCAGGAGGGATATTTCAGCTGCCAGCCATGTACCAGATCAGCGGGGAAGATCAACACATCTGTGGGCTCGGTTACCACACCATGTGAACTGCTTTTGTTATTGAAATAAGCAGCTGCCAGCGACATGGTACAGGTTTCTTCCGCCTTCACATAATATAATAAGATCTCTCTGTCATCCTTCTGCTGGTAAACGCGGATCGCACCTTTGAGAACGATGGGTAAGAACTTTACATACTGTCCATCCTTCACGATCACATCTCCTTTTTTAAAAGAGGCAACCTGGCCATGCTTCAGTAATTCCTCCCTGAATTCGGGCTCTGGGAAGAAACGTAACTGGTGAAGCAGCGGATCGGTTGTGTTCATGACTGATTTTTTACTATCACAATGATAATTGGTTTAGTGGGATGAGAACGGTATCAAAAGATACAATGTTCTTTTCTGCCATTTTACGGAAGTCAATTAGCGTTATGACATAACAGGCCCCTTCTTTTTAGCATATCTTAAAATTAATAAACAGGTCCGGAAAGGCAAATCATTCTCAATAAAATCCGCTTCTTTTTTGGATAATGCAAAA
>CBHRAM010000397.1:0-3346 GCA_966076165.1 uncultured Chitinophagaceae bacterium | reverse complement strand
GACCTTCCTTCAGATAAGGTGTTGACTGCTTTTATCAAAGCAGCCATGAAGCTGAATGAAGAAGGCGTAAAACTTCCCAAACCCAAAAAATCAGCCACACCCCAACCACTGGTGATCCCTGATTATATAACCAAGGCCCTCAAAAAAGATAAAAAAGCCCTCGCCACTTTTGAAGCGTTCGCTCCTTCTCACAGAAAAGAATATGTAGCATGGATCACCGAAGCCAAAACGGAAGAAACCCGGAATAGAAGAATTGCCACGATGATGGAGTTGTTGAAAGAGGGGAAATCGAGGAACTGGAAGTACCAGCGATAGAATCATTTTGGAATTTTGGAATTGGGAAATTGGGAAATTTCTTTTGGGTGCCGTCATTTCGAAAGAAGCGTAGCGTAGAGAGAAATCTGAAACTCGGTTTCCACATCATATGTTTTGGAACCCGATAACTCTTCAATTCCAAAATTTCCCAATTTCCCAATTTCCCAATTGTTATTTTCGCTCATGATTCAATTCGATGATATCTACTTCATGCAGCAGGCCCTTAAAGAAGCGGTTCTGGCTTATGAAGCAGACGAAGTACCCGTGGGTGCGGTGGTGGTGATCAATAACAAGATCATCTCACGCGGGCATAACCAGGTAGAACTGTTAACCGATACTACGGCACATGCAGAGATCCTCGCTTTAACCTCTGCCTTTAATTATTTAGGTGCCAAATATTTACCGGAAGCCACATTGTATGTAACTGTAGAGCCCTGTTTAATGTGTTGTGGTGCCTTATACTGGAGCAAGATCGGCAGGATCGTGTATGGGGCTTCTGATGAGAAGAACGGGTTTAAACATATCACCAAAGAAAACTGGCCCTTCCATCCCAAAACAGAACTGGTAAAAGGGGTAATGGAAGATGAATGCGCCCAATTGATGCGGTCTTTCTTCAAATCCAAGAGATAAATTCTTTCGCTAAAAGAAGAACAAAGAAAAAAAGAGTCTTCGAAGTTCTTCACCCCCCTCTTTTTCTTCTTTTCTCCGTTTTTCTTTTAGCGAAACCTTTCGAATTAAGAAACAAATCATAGTCTATAGGTGGTTATCCCCCCGAACAGCAGTAAATTTGTTATCCATCAACTAAACATTTCATCTTTTAAAACATACACTATGTCATTTACACTTGCCCCTTTACCTTACGCACACGAAGCACTGGAACCACATATCGACACACTGACCATGCAGATCCACCATGGCAAACACCACCAGGCTTATGTAGATAACCTGAACAAAGCCGTTGCCGGCACTCCTAATGAAGGAAAATCACTGGCAGAACTGGTAGCTGTAGCAGGTAGTATCAGTCCGGCTGTTCGCAATAACGGCGGCGGCCACTGGAACCATACTTTCTTCTGGGAAAGCTTAGCTCCTAATGCAGGCGGAGCCCCTACCGGAGCTTTGGCTGATGCGATCACAGCGGCATTTGGTTCTTTTGATGCTTTTAAAGAAAAATTTGCAGCAGCCGGCATGACCCGCTTCGGAAGTGGCTGGGCATGGTTGCTGGTAAAAGACGGTAAGCTCGAAGTTTCTTCAACCCCTAACCAGGATAATCCTTTGATGGATGTTGCCGAAGTAAAAGGCACACCTATCCTTGGTGCCGATGTTTGGGAACACGCTTACTATCTCAAATACCAGAACCGCCGCGCTGATTATTTAGCCGCTTTCTGGAACGTGGTTAACTGGAATAAAGTGGCCGAACGTTTTAACACAGCAAAATAAACGCATTGCGTAAATAAGTATTATTTTAGGCTCCGCTAATACAGCGGGGCCTTTTTGTTAAACTACGCTTATGAAAAAAATAATGGTTCTATTGGGTGCAATACTTGTGTTGAGCGCCTGCAGCGACAAGAAAATGGTGGTAATGAGTAAGGGCCCTGCCGAAGTGAACACCGATGCCAAAACCATTAAGGCCATTGATGGCTCCGGCCATGAAGAGAAAGAAGTGACCCTTGGCGGCGGGAAGATCGTTTTCAAACTCAATACCCCTGCCGGTGAAGCAACCGTTGAGATCCTGGATAATGGATTATACATCGTTAATGTAAAGAACGATACCATCATCGGCAGCTACCAGAAATACAGCGACCCCAAACTCGCACCCAATATGGTTACCCAGGAAGCCCTGAAAAAACAGATCGACTCCCTGCAATTATTATCAGAAGGAAAAAATGTAAGCCCGGCCAACCGCAACTTCTATATCCTCCCCAACCACGCCGTTAAGATCTCCGATAACACCAAAGCCATGGTAGTAGGCCCTTACCACCGCATCCGCTCCGCAGAAAAAGTAGACGGAAAAGATCCGGAGGTATACAGGTTCTATAGTATTAAAGAAATCAGGGAAAATATTGCCAAGATGGTGGCGTTGACGGTGCCGGAGAAGAGATAACGCCATTTTGGAATTTTGGAATTGGGAAATTGAATCAAAGCCGATGTTTCTGAGATTCGCTATTAATCCTTAAAACTGACGAAAGGAAAATTTCCCAATCCTAAGGAACCGGATCATACCCATGTCCCCCTCCCGGCCTGCACCTGCTGATGCGTTTTACCGAAAGCCATCCTCCTTTGATCAATCCATGTTTTTGTAATGCCTGTACCGCATACTGCGAGCAGGTGGGTGTGAAGCGGCATTTGGGGCCGATAGCGGGAGAGATCACGTATTGATAGATCCTGATCAACAGAATAAAAGGATAGCTGATGATGATGGCTATCCAGGTAAACACTGAACGTTTTTGTATGGGATCAGGATTTGGCAATGGCGGCGATCAATTTTTGTAACACCAACGGCATAGTTTCATTCAATGCAGCAAATTCGGGCTTCTCTTTTCCTACGTATAAAAAAAACACCGCTGCTTTTTTTTGCTCTGCCTGCAATGCATCGTGCAATACGGTTTTATTCAAACGGTATGCTTCACGCAATAAGCGTTTGATGCGGTTTCTGTCTACTGCTTTTGAAAAAATTCTGGCACTCACACCTACTCCTGCCTGAACGGTTTCTTCCGTTTCTGCAGGCAACACAGCATAAAAAACTTTCAACGGAAAAGCGGAAACAGATTTTCCTTTCGTAAACAGCTGGTCGAGCAGTTTACGGCTTTTGAGTTTTTCTTTTTTATTGTATGAGTAAGTTGCCGGCATGTTGAGACTGCTAAACTAAAAAAGCCTCATCAAAAAGATGAGGCTATATTTTTGTCTGTATGCCCCTTACGGGGATGGAGATTATTTTATTTTAATCCTTTTTCGCTGGAAACTGTCAGTTTCTTGCGTCCTTTCGCTCTGCGGCTTGCCAATACTTTGCGGCCGTTAGCAGATTCCATACGTT
>CBHRAM010000396.1:0-3350 GCA_966076165.1 uncultured Chitinophagaceae bacterium | reverse complement strand
CAAATACCATCTTGAAGCCAATTACCTGACGGCTGAAATGTATGCTGCCGATAAATTGCCAAAAGAATCGTTGCCATTTTATAAAGCCGTTGCAGATCAATCACCCAATATCCATGCAGAGAGAAGTACCCTGCAACTGGCCCGTATCTATTATTTCGACCTGAAAGAATACGACAATGCACAAAAATATTTTACCCAGCTAAAATCCATCGCCACACAACAGGAGAACCGCCTGGAAGCCATGCGTGGATTGCTCCGTTGCCAGTTTAAAGCACAACAATGGAAAGAAGCAGCATCTAATGCAGAAGATCTCTTGCTTGAAAAAGGGATTGCTACGGATGACCGGATGATGGCAAGTATGGTCGTAGCTAAAAACCACCAGTTGAATAATGAATGGGAGCCTGCGATGATCTCCTATAAACAGGTGATCGCTGCCGGTAAATCGGAATATGCAGCTGAATCGCAATATCGCATAGCAGAAATTTTATTGCAACAGAATAAACCTGCGGAAGCAGAGAAAGCAGCTTTTGAAGTGATCAAAAAAGCAGGTTCTTATGAATACTGGGTCACGAAGAGTTATGTATTGCTGGGAGATGTCTATACCAAACAGAAAGACTGGTTTAATGCAGAAGCCACTTTCAAAAGTATTGTAGAGAATGCTACAATCGCCGAGCTGAAAGCAGAGGCACAGCAAAAACTGGCGCTGGTGCTGGAGGAAAAAAATAAAGCAAACAAAGTTGAACAACAGTAAAGCGGATACCTATATGAATTACTTATCAAGAGCCCTATTCATGCTGATGGCAGTATCCGTAACTTTTACTGCGGTTAATGCACAGAAGAAGGGCGCCAAAAAGAAAGCGGTTAAGAAAACGGCAACTAAAGCTGTTGCCAAAGCGGCTGCTAAAGAAACGGATCTTGTATTAGCGACGGATACTACTGCACCCAAAGTGGTTACGATCACTTCTGCATTCAAACCGTACCTGAAGAATGCAGCCAAAGTAAATTTTACGGCTGCGTCACCGGTGATCGATTCTTCCAAGATCCCTGTCGTGTATAGTATCCCTTCGCAAAACCTTTTCTTTTCCTATCAGCCCGTTACCATCAAGCCTTTGGCATTGGCTGTGGATTCGGGGTTTACCTGGAACAATGATCAATACATCAAACTCGGTGCAGGTAATTTCAGCAGCGTATTGGGCGAAGCGGGTTTTTCGTTTGGCGACGGTAAACATTCGATCACTAACCTGCGAGGGAATTTTACGACGGCTACGGGACATTTACCTGCACAACAAACAGCTAAATGGGGGATTGATGTGGTTTCTATTTTTAACACGAATCATACAAATGAATGGACGGCTCATCCTTACTACAAGAGTTCTACACAATACCAATATGGATACCAGCCCACAACACTGAATTATGCCAAGGACCAGTTGTTACAAAAATTCAATACGGTAGGGCTGGAACTGGGTTTGCAGAACAAAACAGAGAATAGTTTTGGGATCACTTATCACCCACAGGTTCATTTTATCCGGTTCTCCGATTCGCATGAGGACAGGGAAAATGACCTGATCATCAAAGCGCCTATCAATAAAGCATTTGGGAAAATCTATTCATTGGATCTGGATATGGGAGCGGACCTCTCAACCACAACCATTCCCATGATCCCCAATTGGCTGGATCTAAAGAATAATCTTTTCTATGTAAATCCCTCTTTACAATTCAAAACCCCTAATGTAAAGATCGTGGCGGGTATCAGGCCTTCATGGGATGACCAGGTGTATTCAACCTTACCCAATATTACAGCAGAAGCCAAAGTTGCAGATGCTGTTTCCCTGGAAGCCGGTTGGGTAGGTTATTATCAAAAGAATACATTGCGTTCATTAGCTAATTTTAATCCATGGGTGGCACCTTTAACCGGGTTGAAGAATACATTGATCAAGGAACAATATGCCGGGATCAAAGGGGCTACGGGCGATCATTTTACTTACCAGGCAAGGGTATCTTTTCAGCAATTAACCAATCAGGCTTTGTTTGTAAATACTTTATCAGACGGTAAAACTTTCAATGTATTGTTTGAACCCGATATGAAGGTTTTGAAACTACATGGGGAACTTGCGTATACCGTACAGGAAAATGTTTCGGTAATGGCAGGGATAACCTATTCTCAATATTCCTCTCTGGCCGTAAATAAAGAAGCCTGGGGTTTATTACCACTGGAAGCCACCGGTTCTGTAAAATGGAAGATCCTGAAAGACCTGCAGTTAAAAGCGGATGTTTTTCTTTGGGATGGAAGCCCTTACCGCGATTCAACCCTACAGGCTAAGAAGCTGAATGCCGTAGCGGACCTGAATTTTGGCGCTGAGTTTTCTGTGATGCCCAGATTGAATATCTGGCTGCAAATGAATAATCTTTTGAACAGTACCTACCAGCGTTGGAACCAGTACCCGGTGCTGGGTACGCAGGTTTTGGCAGGAGTTGTATATTCGTTCCGGTAAAACGCCCTACGGATGCAAGAACATATTCATAAATACCTGGTATTATATCGTAAGCTGAGTATTCCAAAACTGGGGAGTTTTGTGATAAAAACAGAACCGGCTTATATAGATGCGGCATCCGGACAATTATTTCCACCTAAACAGGTGATCGTTTTTGAAGAAGGTTCCTATGCCGCATCTGACAGGTTCTTTTTTGATTTTCTGGCAGAAGAGATGGGTGTGGATGCCATAGCGGCTATTCATGCGTTTAATGAGTTCTCAGGCCGCTTAACACAGGAGATCAGCAGTAAAGAGGAAGTGAACCTTAGCGGCTGGGGCAGGTTCTCAAAGACACAAACCGGAAATATTGGTTTTACAGCCGATGAGACTGTGATGGAACTTTTGCCGGCGATCCCTTTGAAAAAGGAGATCGTTGAAGTAAATACGGAAGAAGTAGCAGCACCCAATGATTACTGGTGGTTCTATGCCATCATACTCCTGGTCCTGGGTTTGGGTGCGCTGGCTTACTATTATATATAAAGTGCCGGGAAATATTTTTTGATCGTTATTGAACTGTATGTCTGAATTGATCTCTTATACGCATTGCCCCTGTTGTGGTTCCGCTTCGGTTTATCCTGCCTTATCTGCCAAAGACCATACGGTATCGGGTGAAGTGTTTGAAATATGGCATTGTGATGATTGTACAGCACGGTTTACCCAACATATTCCCGTGGCATCAGCAATCGGGAAGTATTATCAATCTACGGCCTATGTTTCACATTCTGATACGGCCAAAGGATTTGTGAACCGTTTGTACCATCTGGTGAGAAATCACACATTACAGGGCAAACGAAAATTATTGCAATCGGTAACCGG
>CBHRAM010000395.1:0-3351 GCA_966076165.1 uncultured Chitinophagaceae bacterium | reverse complement strand
TGGATAAGATGACTATCAGGGTACGTATTATTCCGGATTTCTTTAATTTTTATACAAAACCGCAAAATCTGAGTTTTATAGGCGATATACCCATTCTTTCTTTGCGCCGCGAACCGTTAGAGAGCCTGTTTAACAGGATGTTTAAAAGGGGCTTTGATATCGGTTTTTCCATTTTTGTTATCGTAGGCGTTGTTAGCTGGATATTTCCCATATTGGCCATTTTGATCAAACTGGAATCGAAGGGGCCTGTTTTTTTCAGGCAAAGAAGATCAGGAAGGGATAATAAACCGTTCTGGTGCTATAAGTTCAGGTCAATGCGCACAAACAGCGAGTCTGATATTTTGAAAGCTTCGAAGTCCGATATCAGGATAACACGTATCGGTGCCTTTATCCGCAAAACAAGTATTGACGAATTGCCACAATTTTTTAATGTATTATTGGGTAATATGTCAATTGTTGGGCCCCGCCCTCATATGCTGAGCCAGACTATAAACTATTCCACTTTAGTTGATAAGTATATGATCAGGCACTTTGTAAAGCCGGGTATTACGGGGTGGGCACAGGTAAACGGTTACCGTGGCGAGATCGTGAAATTTGAGGATCTTGAAAAAAGAGTTGAACATGATATCTGGTATTTAGAGAACTGGTCTTTTCTGCTGGATGTTCAGGTAATTCTTCTCACCATTTATTTTGTGATCGTTGGGCAGAAAAATGCGTACTAAACTGATTAATCATTGCATATGGGTAGTTTACGCGTCAATATTCAAAACTGGCTTTATACAGTTGGCTGTTTTTTCTTGTTTACCAGTGCTGTTGGCCAGAGCCTGCCCGTAGGTTCATTGATTTCAGAAGATTTTCTGAGAAGATCGCAGGTTACAGGAAAACTGGTAAATAATATTTCTTTTGCGGTACGCCCTCTATTAGGTGCCGACTCATTGCGGTTTACCGATTCCTTTTCGCAAAAACAGTATGATCAACTGCAGCAATGGTCTGCCAAAGGTTGGAACACTTCGCTTTTTAATAACCGGATTTCGATAGGTGCTTTACCATTATCAATCGATCAGCAGTATAATTCACATCACCCTTATGGATGGAACGATGGCAGCATGATACCCGCAAAGGGGTACCAAACAATGGTGAGTGCCGGTATATATGCCAAGGCAGGGCCATTAACGATTCAATTAAAACCAGAAATGGTTTGGGCTCAGAATGTGAATTTTGAAACTTTTCCTACCAACCATTACGATATTGTCTGGGCCAGCTATTATTATATGTTGAACCGGATTGATAATCCTGAAAAATTCGGTGATAAAGCGTATAAAAAAATACTTCCAGGACAGTCCAGCATACAGCTTAATTATAAATCAGTTTCCCTTGGTGTGTCTACGGAGAACCTTTGGTGGGGGCCCGGGACCCGGAATTCTTTATTAATGAGTAACAATGCACCGGGTTTTGCTCATGTTACCTTTCATTCAGTAAAACCAATTAAAACCAGAATTGGCTCTTTTGAATTCCAGATTATAGGTGGTAAATTGACGGCATCGGGGATTCTTCCTCCTGAAACAAACAGGGTATATAATGGCTCATACCTCTATACATCCAAACCCGTAGATTGGCGTTACCTGAATGGAACGGTTATTTCCTGGCAGCCAAAGTGGACGCCGGGTTTATATCTTGGTGCTACCCGAAGTTTTTATGTGTATCATAATGATATGGGTAAGAAAATTTCTGACTATATCCCTGTTTTTGCCACAATTTTTAAACTGGATGCCGGTAATGAAGATAGCAGACAGAGGGACCAACTGGCTTCTTTATTTGCCAGATGGGTAATGCCTAAGGAAAATGCAGAACTATATTTTGAATTTGGACGAAATGATTATTCACTGAATATCAGAGATCTTGTGATGAGTCCTGAACATACCGCCGCATATATCCTGGGGTTTCGAAAACTGATGCCGCTTCGGGCTAATAATACCTATTTGCAGGTAGCTACTGAGTTAACCCAGTTAGAAGGCTCTAATACCACGAGGTTGAGGCAGCAGGAAGGATGGTACAGGCATTACCAGGTAAGAGATGGTTATACCAATTATGGGCAGGTAATAGGTGCTGGTATAGGGCCCGGAAGTAATAGCCAAATGATTTCCTTTACTTATGTAAAAGGTTTAAAAAGTGTAGGACTGATGTTTGAAAGGCTTGTACATGATAATGATTTCTTCTATCAAACCTTTGTTGACTCAAAAGATTTCAGACGTTACTGGACAGACATTTCAACCGTGTTTACGGCAGAATGGGCATACAAGCGTTTTTTATTTTCAGGAAGAATGGCATTGATCCGGTCTCTGAATTACGAATGGTGGTATTTTGATTATTTACCCATCGGTTCCCCCACGAATTATTTCAGGAATGGATATGATGTATTGAACTTTCATGGTAAGATTGCCTTTTCCTACCGGTTATAATAACTTTATTCCTCTTTTCGACCTACGATCACAAAGGCAGTAGTGATCACAGCAATCATACCACCCGCTAAAAGTCCGATAGCCCAATGTATACGATTTCTTTTGAGTGGTAGTTCAGGATAGTCAACTATCTGTACAGTAGGGGTTTCCTGAATCAATGAAGTTTTGCTTACTTCAAGATTCTTTACCAATTCCCCATAGATCGTTCCCTGGATAAATTTATTTCTGGAAGAAATTTCAGCAGATACTGCCTTAGTTGTGTAGGCAGGGTTTATATCGATCAAACCCTCTGATGCCTGTGCGGCAGAATAGGTTTTTTTATCCAGTAACGCTCCCAGGCTGTCGGACCTTTGCTGGAGGCGATCAATATTCCCTCTTAATCTTCTTGTTTTTGTTTCGATATAAAAATCGGTTGTAATCTTCAAAAGCCGCTCGGCAAAAAGCTGACTTAATTTTTCATCCCGGTTTACAAAACTGATCTCGAAGAAATTTAATTTTTTATCCGGTTTGGAAATTGATAATTGATCCTCGGTTACTTTTTTTATCACCTTCTGGAGTAAGCTGTCTTCTAATCTGGTAAAAGCTTTCGTATTTGTTGCAAAACTGACATCTCTCCCAACTTTTGAACTGTTTTTCCAGGATTCTTTCCAGCCATATACCTCAGCATATTGATCAGCAAGGGAATAGTTTGTAGACTCTTTATAGGGCGTGAGCAAGGTTTTTTTTACCAGTGAGCGGCTTTTCAAAAGCTCCAGTACATTATCACCTGCAAGCATTCCGCTTCCACCGGAAATGCTGCCCATGTCAAACCCAAATTGTCCGGCAAGTGCGGATACCAGTGATCCACCACCTTGCTTGGATTCTTCCACAACAAATGACAGACGGGCTGTAT
>CBHRAM010000394.1:0-3369 GCA_966076165.1 uncultured Chitinophagaceae bacterium | reverse complement strand
CTACATCCAGGAAGTTGGCAGGCTCACCACCACTCAGTTTGATCATATCCATGGTTGCCATGGCCAGGCCGGCACCATTTACCATACAGCCTACGTTACCGTCGAGCTTTACAAAGTTCAGGTTGTATTGACCGGCTTCTACTTCTGTAGGATCTTCTTCCGTTACATCACGCAGAGCAGCGATATCCGTATGGCGCATTAATGAGTTATCATCAATATTCATCTTACAGTCAACCGCAATGATCTTCTCATCACTGGTTTTAAATAATGGGTTGATCTCAAGCATGCTGCAATCCAGTCCCACATAAGCGTTATACAGATTGGTCACAAACTTCACACAGCTTTTAAAAGCTTCACCACTCAATCCCAGGTTGAAAGCAATCTTTCTTGCCTGGAACCCTTGCAGGCCACCACCGGGGTGAACCCACTCTTTGAATATTTTTTCAGGTGTCTTATGGGCCACTTCTTCAATGTCCATACCCCCTTCTGTGCTGTACATCACTACGTTCATGCCTTTGGCACGGTCGAGCAGGATGGAGAGATAGAATTCTTTTACGGGGTTAGGGCCGGGATAGTAAACATCCTGTGCAACCAGGATCTTGTTTACTTTCTTGCCTTCTACACCGGTCTGGATGGTAACCAGGGTACCACCGAGTATGTTTTTGGCAATGGAGGTTACATCTTCCAGGCTTTTACCAACGGCAACGCCTCTTTGTTCTGAACCTGCAATTTTACCCTTACCACGTCCACCTGCATGGATCTGTGCCTTAATTACGGCAAAATTGTTACCTGTTTGTGTTTTGATCTGGCGGTAGGCTTCTTCAGCTGCCATAACCGTATCAACGGCTATGCCTTCCTGAACGGGAACATTGTATTTTTTCAGTAATTCCTTGGCCTGGTATTCGTGGAGGTTCATGCTGTAAAAATTTTTGCGAAGGTACGGGAATCGGATATTCAAAATTAACAGATAATATTCAGTGTTGTAACATTAATTTTATTATTTTTACGTCCAAGCCCCGTACATTTATTCGTAAAACAAACCTAAAACATGAAAAAAGTATTATTCGCATTGACAGGTATCGCTTTTCTGGCTGGTACGTATTCTTTCAAGCCCGCTACTGATAAAAAAGTGGCAAGTTCTTTAACTGTAAACACTGAAAAAAGCCGTGTTGACTGGGTTGGCTCTAAAAAAGCTGATTTCCATACAGGCTATTTCCCGATAAAAAGCGGCTCTGTAAGTGTGGATGGTGGAAAATTAACCGGTGGTAAATTTGTGATCGACCTGGCTAACCTGAAAGTAACAGATGCCGGTGGTGGAGACAGATTGACCGGTCACCTGAAAACAGCTGATTTCTTTGATGTAGCCAAATTTGGTGAAGCAACCTATGAGATCAGCAGTGTTACCTACACTGGTGAAGGTACTGCTGATGTTAACGGTACATTAAACCTGAAAGGAACTTCTTTACCGGTAAAATTCACTGCGTTGATCCGTGGTAATGATGACAAAGGATTTTTTGCCCAGGCTTTCTTTAGCCTTGACCGTACTTTGTTTGGTGTGAATTATGGCATTGGTGCTGTTTCTAAAGATGTACAACTGGCTGTACACATTTTCGCTAAATAAGTAAACTTTTAATACCCCCAATAAAGAGCATCGGCCACTGGCTGGTGCTTTTTTATTTTGCAGACAATCACTCCAACGTGATTCGCAGTAACTTGCTATAAAATAATACTGATGCCTGAAATAAAATTAGCGAGCATTGATCCGATTGAATTATCGCCGGGGTATACTGCCCGTTTTGTCCATACCGAACACATGACCTTTTCTTTTCTGGAAGTAAAAGCAGGTTCGGCCTCTGCAGAACATTCGCACCTGCAGGAACAGGTAGCCATGCTCACAGAAGGCGAGTTTGAATTAACGATCGAAGGAAGGCCGGTTCGTTTTGGTCCGGGTAGCGTGATCGTGATCCCATCCAATGTAAGGCACTCCGGCCTTGCCATCACCGATTGTAAACTGATGGATGTGTTTACTCCTGTGCGGGAAGATTTCAGGGCCCTGTCGAAAAAATAAGCATCTTGCATTTCTAAAATTGTAACTAATGTCAAAAATAGAAGTGGCTTCTTTACAGGCCCATCCGCTGATAGACGGATACCTTGCCCGTTTCATTCATACAGAAAATATGACTTTTTCTTTTGTGGATGTTATCGCAGGCAAGACCTTACCGGAACATTCGCACTTGAATGAACAGGTATCGATCATGCTGGAAGGAATCTTTGAATTAACCCTGAACGGCGAACCCATCCGTTTTGGCCCGGGCGAAGTGATCGTGATCCCATCCCATGCAAAACATTCCGGATTGGCGATAACGGATTGCAGGATACTGGATGTGTTCTATCCGGTGAGAGAAGACTATCGGGCGAGATCGGAAGGGAAGTGAATATTGAACAGATGAACAGATGAACAGACGAACAGATGAGCAGCGTATTGTTGGAACAGCGAGGAGATGGGAGAAGAGAGTGATTTTTTAAAATGTAAGTCCACCTATAACAAAAGATCCCGTTTTTTAAACGGGATCTTTTGTTATGCTCAATTCATCTGTTCGTCTGTTCATCTGTTCCTTGCTCATCTGTTCTATTGTTCCTCTACGCCGACGCTTTCATTTTCCTGATCTCTTCTGTGAGTTTCGGAACCACTTCAAACAGATCGCCTACAATACCGTAATCGGCTGCTTTGAAGAATGGTGCTTCGGGGTCTTTGTTGATCACTACGATCACTTTACTTCTGTTTACACCGGCAAGGTGCTGGATAGCGCCGGAGATACCTAATGCGATGTATAAGTTAGGTGCTATCTGTACACCGGTTTGTCCTACGTGCTCATGATGCGGCCTCCAATGTGCATCACCAACGGGACGACTGCAGGCAGTGGCTGCGTGTAATTCTTTGGCAAGATCCAATAACACCCCCCAGTTCTCAGGCCCTTTTAATCCGCGTCCGCCACTTACTACAATATCGGCTTCTGTTAAAGGCACTTCGCCTACTACTTTGTTTACTGCAGTGATCTTTATTTTAGAAGCATCAACCGCTACATTCAATGCTGCCACTTCTGCCGTTCCTTCACCCGCAACCGTTTTATAGCTATTCGGGTTGAGTGAGATCACTTTGATAGGAGAGTTGATACTTACGTTGGCATATGCTTTACCGGAGAACACCGGTTTGCGAACCACAAAGCCATTGCTGGTATCCGGCAAAGAAGAAGCGCCGGCAACGATACCTGCTTTTAATCTTGCGGCTACACGGGCTGAGACCGCTTTACCTGTTTGATTATGTGAGAACACTACCACATTGGCACCACTGGCCGTAACAGCTCCTGC
>CBHRAM010000393.1:0-3378 GCA_966076165.1 uncultured Chitinophagaceae bacterium | reverse complement strand
TCAATTTCTGTGCTCTTACCATTTCACGTTTGCCCCAGGGGCCGGGTATTTTGGTTACGGTGAAACCGGCTGCGGTCATATTTCTGCGGATCTCGCTTTTGCTGCAGTAGGTGACCAGTATACCTCCCGGTGCCAGGGCTTTATACATTTTTTCGAAGACCTCCCGGGTCCATAATCCCGGCTGTACGGTTGGGGAGAAGGCATCGAAGTACAGACAGTTAACAGGATCTGTAATGATGGCGTCTGATAAAGAAGATTTGTGTTTTTTAAGCGTAAAGAATTCGTTCAGGGGAATTTCTTTTTCCCATTCGCAGTTATGTATGGTTAAGAAATCGTTCTGTGCATTCAGCAGATGGCCGTAATTGATCTGTGCGATCTCCGGTTCAGTTAATGGATATAATTCAACAGTGGTATAACAGATGGGCTGTTTGTATTCGATTGCTTTTTGCAAACTGAGCAAAGCATTCAGTCCGGTACCGAACCCCATTTCGAAAATATGAATGGGTGTTTGTGATGATTGGTTTAAGAGGGGTTGTAACCCCGCATCAATATATACATGCACACTTTCGCCAATAGCTCCGTGGTGACTGTGATAGGTTACATTCATTTCCGGGATGGAAAGGGTATGAGAACCATCTGCGGTGAGTTGAATTTGTCTTTGCATGGAGGAACAGCTGCGAGCTTAGCAGGGGTAAAGATATTTATTAGCCATAAGAAACGGGACTTCTTTTGCCCACAGCTCATAGCTCAGGGCTCACAGCTTTTTTATAACTTCCCTCTATGGAATATGTATCGCATTTACAAAAAGACAAAAAACTGGCCAGAACTATTGGGGAAGACCTGCATGAGCTGAAACTGCATAAAAATATTCCCGTACGGATCATGGCAAGTATCATCAGTCAGCAGTTAAGCACGAAAGTTGCCAAAGTGATCTTTAAACGTTTTCTGGAATTGTATAACGGCAGGGAACCCAAACCACAACAGGTACTGGATACGCCCGCAACCACTTTGCGTTCTATCGGATTGAGTAATGCGAAAGTGAGTTATGTGCACAATGTGGCTGCTTTCTGTATTGAACATAAAATAACGGATAAGAAACTACTGGCCATGGGTAATGATGAGATCATCGACCTGCTGGTACAGATCAAAGGCATTGGAAGATGGTCGGTTGAAATGTTATTGATGTTTACCCTTGGGCGGGAAGATGTGTTTGCAGTGGATGACCTGGGTATACAACAGGCCATGTGCAAATTGTACAAACTGGATTTTGAGAATAAGAAGGAGATGAAGGAAAGGATGTTGAAGATCTCTGCCAAATGGAGCCCTTACAGAACCTACGCCTGTTTACATTTATGGAGATGGAAGGATAATACGCCGGATGTTTAAGCTGAACGCTAAATGCAGAACGCTTAAAGCGTAACGCAGAATATTGTGGGCATGTAATTTAACGGGTAACGACTGATTTCCGGCGTTACGTTTCATTTGCGAATGCATTGTAACTAAGTGGTGATTACTTAATGGCAGTAATTGATTTTATTGCATTCAGCATTCTTTTTTCTGCGGGTGTAGCTGTTGAGATATTGTCTGCTTTGATAAGTGGCTTCGTTTCATCTGATTTACCCCTTTCGATCAGTTTATCAAGCTTGGGAAAATAATCATCTACATGGCGTTGGGTTCTGTTGCTGATATGTTGCAATACAAATGAACCACCTGTTGCACTTCCCGGAAAGGTTCCTCCCGAATCAGGAAACCATTGGCCCGTAAGGTATTCATTGTTGTTCTCTGTAAAATAGTGAAGGTTTAGCCGGTTAATAAAATTACAGTAGAGATAAGAAGCGGTGGCATTATTAAAATATTCAACATGCTCTTTGTAAAGATCAAGTCTGGCAGCCGGCTTTTTGGTTAACAAACCTGATACACTGCACAAACAGGTGGCAGTTTGGTTATTGCTTGAGTCGCTTGTATTGTAAACACCCCAAACACTTCTTCCATCCTGCTTTATCTCAAGAGTGAAATAATAATTGCGGGTAAGATTGGTTTGTTTTGTTGAGATCATGCCGCTCCAGGTTCCACTTATATTCTGTGAAAAAGAAGCAGTCAACATCAGGACAAGAAAGCATGATAGAAATAAACGTTTCATGGGTTCACTTTATCATTCTAATATAAGTAAAAAAATATTAATGTAAAAATAGCGTATATAAGTGCTTATCATTCAGGTCGCCATAAGCGTCCCGACCAATAGCGCCCCGACCGTTAGGCGGAGTTCCTGGCCGCATTGATAATGCCAAACATACTTCTTGTGATCAGTTTCTCATATACTTCTTTCAGTTCCGGTGTTACACCGTTCTGGTGTAATTGATGTAAGGCATATTGCTGAATGGTTAACAAAGGCAACACGATCTTATCCCGCATCTGTATGGAGGCACGCCCGGTCTTATCATCCTGCATTAACTCATTTGAATCTGACAGTTCAAGAACCAGTGCTGTGGTAAGATCAAATTCTTTTTTGATCAGCTCCCAGATCGCGCCGTATTGAGGGTCGTCTTTAATATATTGCGTTAGGGCGAAAGATGATTTGAGCATGCTCATCATACTGTTATCTATCAGCGTTCTGAAGAACAGTACGTTACGGAACATGGCTTTTACATCTTCCCACAAACCTTTTTCTTTCATCTGCTGTAATGCCGTACCTACGCCAAAATACCCGGGCACATTCTGTTTTAGCTGGCTCCAGCTTCCTACAAAGGGAACCGCACGGAGATCTTCAAAACGCAACCCGCCACCACTGCCACGTTTAGAAGGGCGGCTGGCAATATTACTCTTGCTGTAATAATTCAGCGGACTGAACTGCTGCAGGTAAGTAAGAAAGAGGGGATGTGTTTTAAAGGATTGATAAGCTTCATAACTGATCTTACCCAATTCATCCAGTAGAAAACGATCATGCTGTGATAATTGTGTTCTGGCATCTGAAAACAATTCATTACTTAATCCTGCACTCAACAATTGCTCCAGGTTGTATTGCGAAGATTGTATAGTGCCGAAGTTAGAGGTGATGGTTTGCCCCTGTATTGTTGTCTGGATCTCTTCATTCTCAATACTGCTGCCGAGAGATGCATAAAACTTATTGGTCTTACCGCCACCGCGTGATGGGGGGCCGCCACGTCCGTCGAAGAATTTTGCTTTGATATCGTATTTGCGGGAAATGGCTGTGAGATTTTCTTTGGCAGTATAAATACTCCAGTTGGCCTGGAGGTAACCACCATCTTTTGTGCCGTCGCTAAAGCCCAGCATGATGGTTTGTTGCTGATGGCGCTGCTGCAGGTGTTGTTTGTAAACGGGATGTGTATATAAGAATTCCATGATGGTTTCTGCTTCCTG
>CBHRAM010000392.1:0-3408 GCA_966076165.1 uncultured Chitinophagaceae bacterium | reverse complement strand
CCGGATCTGAAGCCATTGATAAAGGCTTCTGAGATGATCGGAAAAGTGTTGAAGAAAGGAGATATCGTTATTTATGAATCAACCGTGTATCCCGGTTGTACTGAAGAAGATTGTGTGCCGGTATTGGAGAAGTTTTCCGGACTTACATTCAATATTGATTTCTTCTGCGGTTATTCTCCGGAAAGGATTAATCCGGGAGATAAAGTGAATACCCTAACCAAGATCAAAAAAGTTACTTCCGGATCCACACCTGAGATCGCTGATGTAGTGGATGGACTTTACAGTAGCATCATTACAGCTGGTACACACAAAGCTCCGAGTTTAAAAGTAGCGGAAGCCTCCAAAGCGATCGAGAACGCACAGCGTGATGTGAATATCTCTTTTGTAAATGAGCTGGCACTGATCTTTGAACGCATGGGTATTGATACCACAGATGTGATAGAAGCAGCAGGTACTAAATGGAACTTCCTGAAATATCGCCCCGGACTTGTGGGAGGACATTGTATCGGCGTGGATCCTTACTATCTCGCACATAAAGCAGAAAGCTTGGGTTATCACCCACAGGTGATCCTGAGCGGAAGAAGGGTGAATGATACTATGGGTATGTTCGTGGCCAACAAAGTGGTGAAACTGATGATCAAAAAAGGTCACAAGATTGATAAAGCCAAGGCACTGATACTGGGTGTTACGTTTAAAGAAGACTGCCCGGATATCCGTAACTCAAAAGTAGTAGACATTTACCACGAACTGGTTCAGTTTGGCATGTTGGTAGATGTATATGATCCACATGCTCATGCAGAAGAAGTTCACGAAGAATACGGGATTAGCCTTACCGATACCATTGCAGGAAAGAAATATGACTCAATTATTCTGGCGGTTTCACACAATGAATTTCTGGAGATTGATTTTGCAGCACTCCGCTCTGATGAAAAAACAGTGATCTTCGACACCAAATCATTTCTTGACAGGAAAATGGTTGATGCACGATTATAATAAAACGAATTTTAGCAAGATGAAAATAGAAATGGTTGACCTCAAAGGTCAATATGCAAAAATCCAGAACAAAATAGATGAAGCGGTTTTGAAAGTGATACGTGAAGCCTATTTTATCAATGGACCGGAAGTAGGTGAATTTACGAAAGAATTATCCGCATACCTGGATGAGGCAACCGTTATCCCCTGTGCCAACGGAACCGATGCTTTGCAGGTGGCTATGATGGCACTGGACCTGGCACCGGGAGATGAAGTGATTGTTCCCGCTTTCACTTATGTGGCAACTGCCGAAGTAATAGGTCTTCTGCAATTGAAACCGGTAATGGTAGATGTAGATCCTCATACCTTTAATATAACAGCTGAGCTTATTCGCAAGGCGATCACACCCAAAACAAAAGCCATTGTGCCGGTTCACCTCTTCGGACAGTGTGCAGATATGGAGCCGATTATGGCATTGGCTGAAGAAAAAGGTTTGTATGTGATCGAAGACACAGCGCAGGCCATTGGTGCTGTATACACTTTCAGCGACGGGCGCAGGATGAAAGCAGGAACAATGGGCCATATCGGCTGCACCTCTTTTTTTCCTTCGAAGAACCTAGGCTGTTATGGAGATGGTGGTGCAATCTACACCCGGGATAAATATATGGGTGAAAGAATTAGGATGATTGCTAATCATGGCCAGATAAAAAAATATGTACATAAATACATAGGGGTGAACTCTCGCCTGGATACCATACAAGCGGCGATCTTACGCATTAAACTGCAGCATCTGGACGAATACAGTTCGGCAAGAACCTCTGCGGCAGACACGTATGATCATTTACTGAAAGATATCAGCGGTATCACTACGCCGGTGCGTGCGGCAAACTCTACCCATGTATTTCACCAGTACACTATGGTTGTGAAAGATGGGAAAAGAGACGCCCTCAAAGCACATCTTGAGTCGAAGGGAATTCCTGCGATGATCTATTACCCGGTTCCTTTGAACCAGCAGGAAGCCTACCGAGAGATCGGGACGGTAGCTGGCACTATCCATGTAACAGAATCTCTCTGCAACAGCGTATTATCATTACCCATGCATACTGAATTAACAGAAGAACAGCAGCAGTTTGTTGTTTCTCACATCCAATCATTTTTTAATAGTTGATCATGAATTATTATGTGCATCCTTCAGCCATAGTAGATGATGGCTGTCAGATTGGAGAAGGAACTAAAATCTGGCATTTCTCTCATATTATGTCGGGTTGTACCCTAGGTGAGAAATGTAATATCGGACAGAATGTTGTGATATCACCTGATGTGGTACTTGGCAATAATGTAAAAGTACAGAACAACGTTTCTTTATATACAGGCGTTACCTGTGCCGATGATGTGTTTCTCGGTCCCTCTTGTGTGTTTACCAATGTTACTAATCCACGAAGTGCAGTTAACCGGCGCGGCCAATATGCCAGAACACATGTGGGCAAAGGAGCCAGTATTGGTGCCAATGCCACCATCGTGTGCGGACATGATATTGGCGATTTCGCTTTTATTGGTGCGGGTTCTGTGGTAACCAAGACCATCCCGGCCTATGCGCTGGTGGTGGGTAACCCGGCAAGGCAGATGGGCTGGATGAGTGAGTATGGACACCGGCTGCAGTTTGATGCATCCGGCATTGCCGTATGCCCGGAATCAAATGAGAAATATCAATTGTCAAATAACCAAGTAACCAAATTATAACATGAAAAGATTTGCATTGGTCGGCGCGGCAGGATATATTGCCCCGAGGCATATGAAAGCCATTAAAGACACAGGAAACACCATTGTAGCGGCATTGGACCGTTTTGACAGTGTAGGGATCCTCGACAGTTATTTTCCGGAAGCGGATTTCTTTACTGAGTTTGAACGTTTTGACCGCCATGCAGAAAAACTTCGCTTAAAGGGAACTCCCATTGATTTTGTGTCGGTATGTTCACCCAACTACCTGCACGATTCACATATCCGTTTTGGTTTGCGCAACCATGCCGATGTGATCTGTGAAAAACCTCTGGTGTTGAATCCGTGGAATATTGATTCATTGGCAAACATGGAGAAAGAGTTCGGAAAAAAAGTCTATAATATTTTTCAATTAAGATTGCACCCTGCAATCATTGCATTACGTGATAAGGT
This sequence comes from uncultured Chitinophagaceae bacterium, assembly GCA_966076165.1. Lineage (GTDB taxonomy): Bacteria > Bacteroidota > Bacteroidia > Chitinophagales > Chitinophagaceae > Sediminibacterium. Next base: position 267 of record CBHRAM010000392.1, on the reverse strand, counting down.
TCAGAACGGGCCAGCTGATAAGATGTATGATGTAGACCTTACCTACATCACATCACGTGGAAGTTGGTATTATACCAGCTGGAAAGGAGATGTGAATAAGTCTGGTGGTGTAGCTACCAACATCGGCGTACACTTCTATGATATGCTTTCGTGGGTTTTTGGTTCCTTAAAAAAGAATGTGGTACACGTTCATGAACATGACCGTGCGGCGGGTTACCTGGAATTTGAGCGTGCACGTGTAAGATGGTTTCTGAGTATCAGTTATGA
>CBHRAM010000391.1:0-3421 GCA_966076165.1 uncultured Chitinophagaceae bacterium | reverse complement strand
GGGGCCGGGGGTTAGTATTCGTCTTCATTAAACATGAAGTCTTCCTGGCTTGGATAATCCGGCCAGATATCTTCGATGCTCTCGTACACTTCTCCCTCGTCGTCCAGTTCCTGGAGGTTTTCGACCACTTCTAGCGGAGCTCCGCTACGGATAGAATAATCGATCAGCTCATCTTTGGTGGCGGGCCAGGGAGCTTCTTCCAGGTAACTTGCTAATTCTAATGTCCAGAACATATTTTACCTTTTAATTTTTTGCAAATGTAGCCGTATAAACGAAACTACCAAACGCGAGTTTTTCCCGTTCTTTACAGAAATGTTCAAAACAGGCCATTTTGGGCCTATTTTGCAGTTTTACAGCCATAATTTAACCGTTACCCATGCTCAAAGCAGAAAATATCACTAAAAAATACGGTAGCCTTGAGGTACTCAAGGGGGTGGATATTGCCATCAACAAGGGCGAGATCGTAAGTATTGTAGGTTCTTCGGGGGCAGGAAAAAGTACTTTATTGCATATTCTGGGCACTTTAGATACCCCTGATGGAGGCCATATCTGGATCAATGGCGAGCAGGTAGATCAACTTTCGGGCAAAAAATTGGCGGCTTTCCGCAATAACCATATCGGCTTTGTTTTCCAGTTCCATCATCTGTTGCCTGAATTTACGGCTCTGGAGAATGTTTGTGTGCCGGGTTGGATCGCCGGAAAAAAGAAAAAAGAAGTCACTACAAGAGCTACAGAATTATTGACCAGTTTAGGCCTTGCCGACAGGATGGATAATAAACCACAACAATTATCCGGCGGCGAGCAGCAACGTGTAGCGGTGGCAAGAGCGCTGATCAATCATCCTGATATTGTTTTTGCTGACGAGCCCACCGGCAACCTGGACAGTACCCACGCCAAAGAATTACACGAATTATTTGTCCGGCTGCGTAATGATTTTCAACAAACATTTTTAATTGTCACCCACAATGAAGAACTCGCTGCGATGAGCGACCGGGTTTTGCATATGAAGGATGGAAGGATAATTTGAAAATTATACTCTTGGTTTCCACGGAATCTCCGCCACCTGCATCAGGTGGCCTATGTATCTTGAGAGTACAAATAAATAATCACTTAAACGGTTCAGGTATTTGATCACGAGGGGGTCTACAAACATTTCCTGTTCCTGCATATTTACACTGCAACGTTCGGCGCGACGGCAAACGCAGCGTGCCACATGTGTGGTTGAAACGGCTACATGTCCGCCGGGCAGAACAAAGGATTTCATGTCGGGCAATACATCATTCATTGCATCGATCTCTTTTTCCAGCAGATTGATATCGGCTTCTTTCAGATCGGGAATCTTCATCAAAGGTTCTTTGTCCGGATCACAGGCAAGGGAAGAACCTACCGTAAACAGCCGATCCTGTATTTCCTTCAATATTGTTTTGGTATGGGTATCCGTTAAATGATCATTTACCAGGCCGATATAAGAATTCAATTCATCCACTGTTCCGTACGTATCAATACGGATATGGCTCTTGGGCACTTTGGTGCCGCCTATTAATGAGGTTTTGCCGAGGTCTCCTGTCTTGGTATATATTTTCATTGCCATAATCCCGGTTTTGTTTGATCGATGATGCTTTTGTTCTTTTTTAAATACCCTGTGTGATTGTGAAGACACAATCACTGCCTCCCATCATTGCCCCATCATTGTTATTCACTCTCACTGCATCTCCCAACAAAGTTAAACAGGAAAGGTTCGGAAACAAAAAAGACCATGGTCCATGGACCATGGTCTTTCAATAGTATTCGGATTCTTAATGCTGTATCATCGACAGTTCCTTTGTCGTGTCAGTTTCGATCAATCCGTCGCGCAGGCGCACAATCCGATGGGCATAATGGGCAATATCTTCTTCGTGGGTAACCAGCACAACCGTATTGCCGGCTTCCTGTATCTTTCCGAAGATCTCCATTACCTCAACAGAAGTCCTCGAGTCGAGGTTACCGGTAGGTTCATCTGCCAGCAGCAGGGATGGGTTATTGACCAAGGCGCGGGCAATAGCTACCCTTTGGATCTGTCCGCCACTTAATTCATTGGATTTATGGTGGCTCCTGTCTTCAAGTCCCACTTTTTTCAAAGCCTCCATGGCCCTTTCTGTTCTTTCCTTTTTGGGAACACCGGCATAGATCAGTGGTAAAGCCACATTCTCGGCAGCAGATAAACGGGGCAGCAGGTTAAACTGCTGGAATACGAAACCGATCTCCGTGTTCCTTACTTCGGCCAGGTCATCATCGGCCATCTTACTCACGTCCTTGCTGTTGAGAATATATTTACCGCCGGTGGGTGAGTCCAGGCATCCCAGGATATTCATCAGGGTGCTTTTTCCGCTACCCGACGGACCCATCAAAGCCACGTATTCGTTCTTAAAAATATCCAGCGTAATACCTTTCAGTACCGGTATGGCCTGGTTTCCCATGAAATAGCTTTTCTGTATGTCTTCCAAACGGATGATCGCTTCACTCATAGTTGCCGGTTTTCTTGGTAGAATTAATTAGTAGTTTATTTCCTGATCACTTTGGGTACTTTAAAAAATGTATCATCGTTTACAGGAGAGTTCAATAAGCCTTCTGCACGGGTTACAGAACCCTGTACCCTATCTTCACGCAACACATTGGCCGCATCACTGATATGCAGGAGGGGCTCAACTCCTTCTGTGTTAATGGCCTGCAATTTTTCAACAAAAGCCACCATACTCTCCAGATCGGTACGTATGGATTCCTTTTCCGAATCATCAAAACGTAATCGCGCCAGATGGGCCAGGTTATCAACCATATGAGCATCTATCTTCATATCTGACAAAAATAACAGAAAGCCGCGCAAAAGCATTGGGTTATTTTTAAGTGGTTATTAGGCTGAAACAGCGGTAATTATAAAGCATTAGGCATTTTTCAACTGATCCACCTTCTTTTCAACTAAGGTATTCAATACATGCCCAGATCCATAAAAATGAGGAATTTTGTCTCGATTTTTATTCTGCCCCGTTTTCCTCAAGGGGATATTAGTGGTTAAATTCATTCGATTTGCACAATTCTTAATAAGATCTTAACGAAATTTTCTGCTGTCTTCCATTTAATAACTTAAATTAGATAAACAAAATCCCCCGATTATGTTAATTACCCTCGCTGTAATTGCTTACTTAGTATGCCTTTATTTGGCTTACAAAGGAGCCGCTACCTCAGAAGAGTAGCTCCTTACTGATTCTTAACGCATTGAATTTCACCAGCACTATAAATGAAATAGCTGGTAACATTCAATGCGTTTTTTTATTCTGACAAATCCAGAATGGCATTCTTTTTATTCGCTGATTATTACAAATGACCAGTGCAGAAAAATAAATTATCCTATCTTCGATATAATTAGTTGCATAACTAACTAATTTTA
>CBHRAM010000390.1:0-3440 GCA_966076165.1 uncultured Chitinophagaceae bacterium | reverse complement strand
TCATATACGCTTCGTATATCGGCACCCAGTAACGATTCTTTGCAATACGCTGCACCGTACCCTGCAAGCCAGAGCGTTTATACGGGCTATTACCTGAGTCCTGCCAATGCCAATGATGTTGGCGACGGAAGGATCCGCTTAGGCGGTGGTACCCATTCACGTTTCAGGATGCGGTTACGGTTGATTTATTCACGTCTTTAGCAGGCTTTGATTTAAATGCCCTATTGCGCTATATTTGCATCCATTAAATTTGAATTTATATGCCTTATTTGTTTACTTCCGAAAGTGTATCTGAAGGCCACCCGGACAAGGTAGCTGATCAGATATCTGATGCCCTGATCGACAATTTTCTTGCGTTTGATGCCCAGTCAAAAGTGGCTTGCGAAACACTGGTTACAACAGGCCAGGTCGTATTAGCCGGGGAAGTAAAATCCAAAGCATACTTAGATGTACAGGAAATTGCACGTGGTGTGATCCGTAAGATCGGTTATACCAAGAGTGAATATATGTTTGAAGCCAACAGCTGTGGTATCTTCTCTGCTATTCATGAGCAGTCTGCCGATATCAACCAGGGTGTTGACAGGAAAAAGAAAGAAGAACAGGGTGCAGGTGACCAGGGTATGATGTTTGGTTATGCTTCTAATGAAACAGATGATTATATGCCACTGGCATTGGACCTGGCTCATAAGATCCTGATCGAACTCGCTGCCTTACGCAGAGAGAACAAACAGATCAAATATCTCCGTCCTGATGCAAAAAGCCAGGTTACATTGGAGTATGATGATAATAACCGCCCGGTTCGTATCGATGCGATCGTGGTGTCTACCCAACATGATGATTTTGATTCAGAAGCCAAAATGCTGGCCAGGATCAAAGAAGATATCGTGAACATCCTGATCCCACGCGTAAAAGCCAAGTATAAAAAATACGGTAAGCTGTTTAACGATAAGATCAAATACCATATCAACCCAACCGGTAAGTTCGTGATCGGCGGACCACACGGTGATACCGGCTTAACCGGCCGTAAGATCATCGTAGATACATATGGTGGTAAAGGGGCACACGGTGGTGGCGCTTTCAGCGGAAAAGATCCGAGCAAAGTTGACCGTTCTGCAGCCTATGCAACCCGTCACATTGCCAAGAACCTGGTAGCTGCCGGTGTAGCAGACGAAGTACTTGTACAGGTTTCTTATGCGATCGGTGTGGCACAACCTACTTCTATCAATGTAAATACTTACGGTACCGCTAAAGTGAAACTCACAGACGGCCAGATCGGTAAGATCGTTGAGAGTGTATTTGATATGCGCCCTTACTTTATCGAGCAGCGCCTGAAACTCAGAACCCCTATGTACAGCGAAACCGCTGCATACGGACACATGGGCCGCAAGAATGAAGTGGTAACCAAAGAATTCACCATGCCTAACGGTAAAGTAAAGAAAGTGAAGGTGGAACTCTTTACCTGGGAGAAACTGGACTACCTGACAAAAGTGAAAAAAGCATTCGGCCTGAAATAAGCCATGCCTGGAAAGAAATAACCGCAACCTCTGCTCTTTTGGGCAGAGGTTGTTTATTTTTAGGGTACGATTGTAGATCAAACTCCTGCACATGAAAAAGAAACTGTCTGTATCGGCCATTGCTGTTCTGCTCATGATCATACTGATGCGGGTACAGGGGAGCGGCCTGAAGACCGAGACAAGTCCAAGAGCCATCCTTGACCTTGAATTTGCCGACACCCCACAAAGACTGCAGGAATTGATCTTACATTGGGATCTGTCGGTAGTGAAAATGAATATCTGGCTCGATTTCTTATTCATCGTAACCTATGTTCTTTTTCTATCCATCGCTGCAGAATTCTCTGCCATCAAATGGGGCGAAGGCATGGGGCAGAAGATCGGTTTCTGGCTGGCAAGGATCGCTTATGTAGCAGGTGTGCTGGATATTGCGGAGAACCTGTTGATGCTGCAGAGTGTGGCGGGTAATTTCACTGGTTCTTCTTTACAGCTTACCTACTATTGTGCAGCCGTTAAATTTATATTGGCAGGACTTGTGTTGTTATATATTTTGATCTCACTGCCCGTTTCTCTCCGTAAAAACAAAGATGGATGATGCATGAGAACCCATGGAAAATTGAAGCTGCTAAAAAGATCTATGAAAATCCATGGATCAGTCTTACCGAATTTGATGTGATCAACCCCGGTGGCGGGAAAGGTATTTATGGGAAGGTCCATTTTAAAAACATTGCAGTTGGTGTGATCGCGCTGGATGAAGAAATGAATACCTGGCTGGTAGGGCAATACCGTTTTGTAACCGATCAATACAGCTGGGAGATCCCGGAAGGAGGTAGCCCCGAAGGAACAGACCCGCTGGCAAGTGCCCAACGTGAGCTAAAAGAAGAAACCGGTTTGGTAGCTGCTCAATGGCAACCCATTCTGCAGATGCATTTATCCAATTCGATAAGTGATGAACTGGCTATTGTGTACCTCGCAACCGGTTTGCTGCAGGAAGCAGCAGAACCCGAAGAAACAGAACAGCTGGAGGTGAAAAAGATCGCTTTTGAAGAAGCTTTTCAAATGGTACAAAGAGCCGAGATCACCGATTCGATCAGCGTTGCCGCTATTTATAAAATAAAACTGCTTTTGGCAGAAGGAAAACTGAAGTAATACATTTGCACATGGCCCTGAAACAAAGTTCACTCATTATAGGCCGCCAGCCCCTGGTGGAAGCATTACAATCCGGTAAATCGATCGATAAGATCCTGCTGCAGAAAAATACAGTGGGCGATGTGATCAATACCATCCGCCAGCTGGCAAGAGAAAAAAATATTCCGATCCAGGTAGTGCCTGTTGAGAAGCTGAATGGCATGACCAAAGCCAATCACCAGGGCCTGATCGCTTTTGTGGCACGCGTTGCTTATATGGACCTGCAGGAAGTGATCGATCATGTGGTGGGCAATGGTGAGCTGCCCTTATTTCTGATGCTGGATGGGGTTACCGATGTGCGCAATATCGGTGCCATTGCCAGAAGTGCCGTGTGTTGCGGCGCACACGCCATCATCATTCCTGATAAAGGTGTTGGTGCATTGAATGAAGAAGCAATGAAAAGCAGTGCCGGTGCTTTGGAGATGATCCATATCTGCCGCGTAGGCAGTTTATTAAAAGCAGTGGATACCTTGCACCTCAACGGTATCAAAGTATTCACAAGTGAAATGCGGGCAACAGAAAACGTATACGATCTTCCTTTTGAAGACCCCTGTTGCATCATTATGGGCGATGAAGGCAAGGGCGTACAGCCTTATCTGGCCAAAGCTGCCGATCATTTCTTTAAGATCCCCATGGCAGGTGAGTTTGATTCTTTCAATGTGTCCGTTGCTTCGGGTATCATCTTATATGAAGCGATGAAACACCGGATGGTGAAATAGTTTATTGGTTTACTGGTTTATT
>CBHRAM010000389.1:0-3444 GCA_966076165.1 uncultured Chitinophagaceae bacterium | reverse complement strand
ATGTTTCAATTGTTTTTCAAGGATCACTGCATAACTGTCCCAGCATTGTTTCAGCTTCTCCATGGTCAATGTCTCAGCTTCCTTTACTTCTTCAATGGCATACTGGTCGCCATATTTGGCGCGTAAAGTATCCAGCAGATTGATTTTGGTGCCACTGGCCGCTGCGGGCTTTGGCATGGACCTTACAGGTGGAGGCGTTGGAGCGGCAGCTGTTTGCACCGGTTGTTTGGGTGGGGGCTGCACAACCGGTTTTTGTTCAATGTATAATTTCGATTCGGCAGCAGCAGGGGTGGCCGGTTTGAACTGAAGCGGGGTTAGTGCCTTGGTCCTGAATGCAACGGGACCATCAAGCCGTTTTTTTTTAACCACGTTGCCGTTATCGTTGGAAAGTTCAATAGCCTGTTGTAAAAAATTCAGCTTGATCAGGGTAAGCTCCACGTGCAATCTTTTGTTGCGGGCCATTTTATAATTGATCTCGGCTTCATTCAGAATATTGAGTGCACTTACCAGGTAAGAGAGGCTTGTTTTGGAAGCAGTAGCAATATATTTAGACTGCATACCTTCCACTACTTCTAACAGGCCTGCAGATTTTTCGTCCTTGCACACCAATATGTTGCGGATAAATTCAGCAAACCCGTTCAATACGAGATCACCTTCAAAACCTTTTCGGTTGATCTCATTTTGAAATAATAATCCTCATCAAGGATATTCAGGTGCTCTAAAGTATTTTGATAGGTAAGGGTTCCATTGGTAAAGCTCACGATCTTATCCAGGATACTCAATGAATCGCGCATACAGCCCTCACTCTTCTGGGCAATCACCTGTAAAGCGGCTTTCTCTGCTTTGATCTCTTCCTTGTCAACGATCTCCTGCAGATGCATCACCGTATCATTGTTGGTGATCCGTTTAAAATCGAAGATCTGGCAACGGCTTAAGATGGTGGGAAGGATCTTATGTTTTTCAGTAGTGGCTAAGATAAAAATGGCATAGGGTGGCGGCTCTTCCAGCGTTTTGAGGAAGGCATTAAAGGCACTGGTACTGAGCATGTGTACCTCATCCACAATATATACTTTGTATTTTCCGGCCTGTGGTGCAAAACGAACCTGTTCAACCAATGAACGGATATCATCTACCGAGTTATTACTCGCGGCATCCAGCTCATGAATATTTAAGGATGTACCTGCGTCAAACGATACGCAGCTGTTACAGGTATTGCAGGCTTCTCCATCTGCTGTCTGGTTGGTGCAATTGATCGTTTTGGCAAGGATACGCGCACAGGTGGTCTTACCCACACCTCTCGGACCGCAGAACAAAAATGCATGCGCCAATTGGTTGTTCTTGATCGCATTTTTTAACGTGGTTGTGATATGCGACTGCCCCACCACCGTATTAAAATTCTGTGGCCTGTATTTACGTGCTGAAACGATGAATTTATTGTCCATAGCAGGGTTGCAATATAGGAAGAAGCTGCTAGCTGTGAGCTGCGGGCTGCGAGCTTCTTTGCCTATGTGTACAAATTTTCTGATAATAAAGCTCGTGGCTCATAGCTCACAGCTAATTGCTACTTATAGTCCATTTCCGGATGCCGCTCAAACGGCACTGTTCTGTCGAACATATAGCGGAAAGTAACCATTCTGCGGCTTTGCACGCCGCCAAGGCTTCTGTAGATATTGATCATTTTCGGGTTCCAGTCGCCGGCCCAGCCCATTTCGTATTGGATATACCAACCTTTGTTCTGTACCATTAAACCGCATTCATAGATCATAAAACTATCAATACCCAACGCCTGGTATTTGGGAACCACACCAAAAGCCAAACCCGTTAATCGTTTATTGGTTCCCCTGAATTTCATCCAGAGCAGCTGCAGTTTTTGCCAAAGGCCGAACTTACCGTTAAAATGTTTGAAATACTGGTTCAGGTCGGGGATATTGATGAACATGGCAATCGGCTCTTCCTTGAAATAAGCAAACCATACCATCCTCGGGTCCATCACCGGTTTCATTTTTTTGAAGAGTTTGATCACCTGTTCCTGTGTGATCTCTTTTGCCTCACCGTGTTGCGCCCATGCGGCATTGTACACGGTGGCAAAATCGCCTGCATATTTTTCTAATTGATCAAATGTGATATGTCGGGCTTCGTAACCGGCTTTGGCCTTGAACTTCGCATGCCTTTCCGGAAAACGCGGTGGCAAAGGATCATCCACCTGCATAGAATAATAGTACTGGTTATAATAATTCTGAAACCCGTAATTACTGAATAACTCCTCGTAATAAGGAGGGTTAAACGACATGCCATACATCGGCTCACTGTCAAACCCTTCCACCATCAGCCCCCACCATTTATCGCGGTCGCCAAAATTGATCGGGCCGTCCATGGCGACCATACCTTTGCTCTGCAGCCATTCTTTGGCTGTGTCAAATAAAAGATTAGCGAGCGGCTGGTCATTAACGCAGTCAAAAAAACCTACGCCACCCACAGGAAATTCTGTGCCTTTATTGATGTATTTGGAATTGGTAAAAGCAGCTATGCGGCCCACCAGGTTGCCCTCATCATCCATGGCGATCCAGCGTTTGGTTTCACCGTATTTGTAGTTCTTGTTTTTAGCGGGATCGAATACTTCTTTCACCTCATTATCCAGCGGGCGGATATAGTTCGGATTACTTTTATTCATTAATGCATTTACATCCAGAAAATCCTGTACGGTATCGGCACTGGTTACTTCAATCACTTGCATAGGGAACGGTTGTTGAACGAATGTATGAAATTTGAAATGCACGCAGAGGCGCAAAGCCGCAATTTTTTACCGCACCTTTGCGCCTCTGCGTGAAATTTATCTGTTAGCTAAAAGGGTAGCCGCCACTACACCCGCGGTCTCAGCCCTTAACCGGGTATCACCCAGACTTACCGGCAGGTACTGGTTATCGAGTGCCAGTTTAATTTCTTCCGGACTAAAATCTCCTTCCGGTCCGATCAGTATTTGCGTATCCTTTGATGCCGGGAGATCTTTGATGAACTGCTTCGAATCCTCCTCACAATGTGCGATCAGTTTTTGAGCGTGTTTGGATTTTTTGATCAGGTCTGCATAGGAAACCGGCTCCTGCAAAACCGGCAACCATGCCTGCTGGCTCTGCAACATCGCAGCGATCAGAATGGCATTCATTCTGTCGTGGCGAAAACGATGATGTTCTGTTCTGGCAGAAATGACCGGTTGGATTTCTGTAACGCCGATCTCAGTAGCTTTCTCCAAAAACCATTCAAAACGATTGGCGGTTTTTAGCAATGAAATCGCAATGCTTATTTTTTTAGAAGGAGCAGGAATGATTTTCGCCTCTTCAATAAGGACAACAGTTTTCTTTTTGTCCTCACTTACAATTGATGCTTTGTATAAAATGCCTAATCCGTTAGTGAGTTGTAAATGCTTACCAATTTTCATGCGTAATACCT
>CBHRAM010000388.1:0-3454 GCA_966076165.1 uncultured Chitinophagaceae bacterium | reverse complement strand
GATTATTTAAAATACACCCTATGAAAAAATTTCTCTTTGCCTGCTTATTGTCGGTTATCGTTTTTGTTACCAATGCGCAAACAACAGATAATTTAAAAGTTGTGGATTCTACCACTACTTTTAAAGGTTTATCACAACCTATAGAGAACGGCACTTTGATCAAAACAGCCAATTTTCATTTTTATGAGGTCAATGATAAAGTAATACAGAAAGCCGGCTATCCTGCCATGCCACAGATCACTGTATACCAGGATGGTAAAAAATACAAGATGAAGATCCAGGGAATGGAAAAGATCTTAAACGTTAAGAAGATCCAGGAAGTGATTGAAAGCAATATAGCCGGATATATGGATGGAAGCACTTTACGTGATTTTAAAGGCTATGACGGAACCACCACATTCAAACTTCAAAATGATCAGGAGTGGAAACAGGATGAAACCACTTCCAATGTTTTCTCAAGTTTGTTCAGACCGGCTGTTACTATTTATCTTACATCCGAAGGATATAAGATGAAAATAGAAGGACTTAATGAAAGTCCGATCCTGGTAAAGAAAGTCAGATAAGATTTTCATTGGGGGTTGTTACCGAACAACAACAACCCATCCGGATAAAGGAGCGATTCCTACATGCAGATCGATCACATAATAATAGGTGGCCACAGGCACTGGCTTACCATTGAATGTACCATTCCATGCGGTTCCTAATGTTTTAGATTCGTATACCACTCTCCCGCTTCTGTTAAACACTTTGATCGAAGCTAAAGGATACGTGTCTATATTTTGAATGACCCAGGTATCATTGATCCCGTCACCATTGGGTGAAAATATATTCGGGATCCTGAGTTTCTTGTACACCCTTACAAAAGCATCATCCGATTCCAGCGGGCAACCCAGTGAAGAAACTGCGTACAAGGTATAGGTAGTGTTATCTACCGGGTTCACAACAGGCGTTAAGGTAAGATTGTTTTGTAAGGCAGTATTCGGCAACCAATATACTGATGCGGGGGTGCCTTTTACAGATCCGGTTAGTGTTACTGTATCGCCTTCAAAAATAGATTGATCGGGGCCTGCATTCACGATCAGTTTTTTAAATACATTGATCAATACATTGGCCGAATCCCTGCATCCATACTGGTTGGTTACGATTACTTTGTAATTAGTGGTATCCACCGGTGCCGCAACAGGATTGGCAGACAGTTTATCAGATAACCCGGTAGATGGTGCCCACAAATAAGTAACCCCACCCGATGCAGTTAAAAAAGTACTGGCTCCTTCGCAAATATTTGTACCCGCACTAACGATGGCTTTGGTTCCCGGAAATACGGTCATGTGAAAAGTATCCGTTCTGGTGCAGCCCGCTGGTGTGGTTATGGTTGCAATATAAGATCCCGAATCACTAAATGACACATTGGCCAGAACCGGGTTCTGGGCCTGTGAAGTAAATCCTTTCGGTCCTTTCCATGCATACGTAAATCCGGCTCCTGCTACATCCTGGAATACATAATCATTACCGGTGCAACCCAGTAAATTCTTGTCAGCCGGGGCATCCGGCAAGGCATTTACATTGATGGTGGTTACATTGGAAGCCACCCGACAGGAGGGTGACCCAAAGTTTGATGCATCTGCCATTACTGCCCTGTATTGATATACGCCACCTGCTGTTGATCTTCTGAGATAACTTAAAGATCTTTCTCCCGTAATATCTTTCCATGTCTTACCGGTATCTGTACTCAACTGCCATTGCACCACAGGCGAACTGTATTCAACAGGGAAACTGGTCTTGAAAAGAAAATCAGCCTTATCTGTTTCACAGATCTGGATCAATGACTGTACAATATTATTGACCGTAGCTGTGATGGTTGGGCCGCAGGGGCGAAATGTGATATCATCCAGTGCAAGGTCGTTTCCGCATTGGCTCCCCCCCGGTGAATTATTAATGATCCGAAGCACTACCCTGCTCACTCCAGCGGGTGTTTTAAAAAAAGTTCCGTACTGGCGCCAGGTTCCCTGGATCTCAAAAGGAATATCACCCGAATCAAATTTCTGGATCAAAGAGCCGGAAATGGTTTCAATCAGAAAAGTAAGATTGGGTTTAATACCCACCCCACTACAGGCAGTTGGCCTCAGCACGTTGGCCACCCAGGTGGCAAATTCATATACCGTATTCGCGCATAACCCACTTACTGTGTCAACAAAAAACTGGCTGGGTGAGGGTGATGCATTGATCAGCATAAAAAGCCCGTCCTTATCCCCCGTATGATCAGAAAGTAATGAATGCCAGGTGAAACCAAAACAGCCGGAAGTTGATTTTGTGATTGAATATTCACCATCATTCGGACAGGTTGCAGAAGTATAGGCAAGATTGGTCACGCCCGATTTTAAGGGAGACACCCCGTTTGTGCCTGCACCAAATGTCATATTTACCACAGGATCGCCCAGACTGCCATTGCATAATTGCGCCCCTGCATAACAGAAGGTAAAAAAGCAAAAGAAAATAGTGAGCAGCTTTTTTTTCATGTCGGGCTTCAGCAATACGCCACAGGGATAAGAGAATAACGGAATGATTAACACTGTAATTTACACAGAAACGGCTTTGTGTCTGCACATAAAAACCGGGCTACTATCAGGCTTCCACCTGTTGTAACCCGGCTAATGGTTTCATTTCCGAACTGCGTTTTATTTCTTCTTTGCTATCCGGCTTTTCAATTCAGCAATCGGCATAGCAATCATCCGTCCAACCGGTTTCTTGCCTTTGTATGTGATCACTTTCAATGTTGTGGCATCTTTAGGGGGTATTAGTGCACCGGTATATTTTGGATAGAAGCGATCGGGAAAACTGTTATCAAAACTGTAATAGATATCCAATGCTTCTACTTCTTTGCCTAATTCAATCTTCAATTGTTTATCGTCGGCGAGGCTGGCTGTAAAGATCGGGTCATATACACTCGGCGCATATTTTTTTTCTGCTATATCAAAGCGATCAAAATGATCTTCCACTTTGGAGAAGAAATGGTTCCAGTTTCTTTTATCTTTTGGCGACCATAAAGCTTCTGCTATAGCAAAGCCTCTTGGCCAGGTCATGTATTGGGCATGACGCATATTGTAAACCTGCTCTGACCAGAGATTGGCTTGTCCGCCTTTGATATATTTCGCATCCACCCCTTCCGGTAAAGGTTCAAATTCATATGTTTTATTCAGTCGTAATGAGGCATATATCCTGGGTTCTACAATCGGATCGCCCTGCATATAATCAATATAAGCATGGGTCGTAGGACTCATCACAACTTCATGTTTCATTTTAGCGGCTTCAATCCCTCCTTTCATTCCTCTCCAGCTCATCACCGCTGCACTAGGGGCTAATCCACCTTCCAGTATTTCGTCCCATCCCATAAATTTCTTGCCCTTGGATTCAACAATTTTTTCGAGTCGTTTTTCAAAATAGCTTTGCACTTCTT
>CBHRAM010000387.1:0-3466 GCA_966076165.1 uncultured Chitinophagaceae bacterium | reverse complement strand
GATCGCTAAGAAAATAATATCGAATTATGAATATCAGGAAAAGATTAAAGAGTCATCCCGAAGTACACACCGGTGCACTCAATGATATTCTGTTCATCCTGTTATTGTTCTTCCTGATCGTTTCTACTTTGGCCAATCCGAATGTGATCAAAGTGTCTAATCCTAAGGCAAAGAGTGATACCAAATCAAAGCAGACGGTTGTGATCACGGTTGATAAGGACCAGAATATATTTCTCGCACAAAAGAAAACCACAATCGATCAGCTGGAAGTAGAGCTTAAGGCTTATTTAGCCAAGGAAACAGATAAACCTTCTGTAGTCATTAACGGCGACAGCACTTCGCACCTGGGTACAGCTATTCGGGTAATGCAGGTAATTAAAAAGTTGGGTGCAACGCCGGTGATGGCAGTAAATAATCAGTAAAATAATTTGAAATCAAGTCCCTCCTCTCAGGAGGGACACGTTTATTGTCGCAGACAATTAAACGGGGGAGGTGAAAGAGGCTTTTATCATTCGATCTCTCCCCTGCATATCCTTCCTCAATTCTGTTTCGAAACCCAGATTTTCAAATAATGTTATTACTTCATTTCCCAGTGCTTCATTGATCTCCAAGAAGATCATTCCGTGAGCAGATAGATGGGTTTTGGCAAATGCTGCAATCTTTCTGTAGAACAGCAGTGCATCTTCATCCGGTACAAACAAAGCCAGCGCGGGTTCATATTTGAGCACATTTGGTAACATGCTGCTTTCTTCTGACTGTTTGATATAGGGTGGGTTACTTACGATGAGATCATATACAGGAAGTTGATGCCATTGCGCTTCATCCAAAAAATCAAGTTGTAAAAAGTTGATATCAACATTCAATGTTTCCGCATTCTGTTTAGCCACCCGCAAAGCCTCTCCACTCACATCAATGGAAGTAACTGCAACTTCAGGAAGCTTCTTCTTCAAACTAACAGGAATACAACCACTCCCTGTTCCGATATCTATTAAATTTTTAATTTTTAATTCATAATTTTTAATTATCCAGGCTACTAATTCTTCCGTCTCAGGCCTTGGAATCAACACAGATTCATTCACATAATACTTATCCCCCGCAAACCAGGCTTCCTCCAATACATATTGAACGGGTTTATAGGTGGCTAATTCTGCCAGTATGGATTGGAGCCGGGCAATTTGTTGTTCGGATAAAGGGGCCTGTTTATCCATCAACCTGTCAATCCGTTTTTTGCCCGTGATATGTTCCATTACCCAGTCGCCAATATTAGCGGCCTCGCGCTCCTCGTATAGCTTTTTTAGCGCTGTAAGGGCTTCCTGTTGGGCAGATTGGGTGGTCATGCTGCAATGTTAGCACCATTTGGTTATTTTTGCCAATTCTGTTATGACCGATCTTCACACACTTTATATGCTCCGCTGTATAGAACTGGCCCGTTTGGGAGCTGGTTTTGTAGCGCCAAACCCAATGGTGGGGGCGGTATTGGTGTATGAGGGAAGGATCATAGGAGAGGGGTATCATCAGCAATATGGCCAGGCACATGCGGAAGTGAATTGCATCAATAGTGTGTCAGAAGCGGACCGCCCACTGATCAGCAGTGCCACTCTCTATGTTTCTCTCGAGCCCTGTGCCCACTATGGAAAAACGCCGCCCTGCAGCGATCTGATCATTCAGTATAGGATCCCCAAAGTGGTAGTCGGCTGTCGCGATCCTTTTGCAGAAGTAAATGGCAAGGGCATTGAAAAACTTCAAAAAGCAGGAATAGAAGTGATCACAGGCGTACTGGAAGCGGAATGTAAAGAGCTGAATAAACGTTTCTTTACTTTTCATACCCAACACAGACCCTATATCCTGTTAAAATGGGTAGAAACAGCCAATGGAAAGATAGCAGGTGTATCTGATGAGCGTTTATTGATCAGTAACGAATACAGCAATCGTCTGGTGCAGCAATGGCGAAGTGAGGAAGCGGCCATACTGGTGGGAACCAATACCGCACTTAAAGATGATCCAAGACTCAACAACCGATCAGGAAAAGGCAGGCAACCGGTAAGAATGATCATCGATAGGAATCTCCGGTTACCGGAAACGCTGAAAATTTTTGATCAGACACAAAAGACCATCCTGTTCAATGGAATAAAACAGGAAGAAAAAGGCAATCTGATCTATCATCAAATAGATACTGATAAAAATAGTATACAACAATTACTTAATGCCTGTTATCAATTGAACATACAAAGTATCCTGGTAGAAGGCGGCACCCAATTACTCCAATCCTTTATCAACGAAAGTAAATGGGATGAAATAAGAACGATCACCAATGAATCCTTATCGATCAAAGAAGGATTAGATGCTCCGGTATTACAGTCATTAAATCCGATCAAGACCGAAAAGATCAGCACAGACCGCATCACCTACTATACCAATAAACAAGTAAACCAATAAACAAAAAACCAACAACAACTCCAAACTACAGACTCCAAACTTCAAACTAAACTATGTTCTATCTCGCAGGTTCCATCATCCTCACCAGTTACCTCACTCTCGCATTTAAAATGTGTGAGCGATACAAGGTGAGTGTATTCCAGGCTATCGTATTCAATTATCTTACCTGTGTGATCACCGGTTCTTTTGTGAATGGTTCATTCCCTGTTAATACAGAAGTGATGCATACACCCTGGTTCAAATGGGCCTGTGTAATGGGTGTGTTGTTTGTTTCCATTTTTAATATTGTGGGTATTACGGCACAGAAGATCGGAGTGGCGGTAACTTCCGTGGCCAATAAATTATCACTGATCATACCGGTAGTGCTGTCTGTGTATTTATATGGCGAATCGGTACAGGGCTGGAAACTTGCGGGTGTGTTGCTGGCATTGGTAGCTGTGGTGCTTACCTGCTATCAATCCAAGGAACAGAACGCCGCAAAAAATGTGACGCATAAAAAATGGGAATATGCTTTACCCTTTATCTTATTTATAGGTAGTGGTTTGCTGGATGCACTCATCAACCATGTACAAAAGACCTATGTAACGGAAGAGAATAAGAATGCCTATCTGATCAGTGGTTTTTTGTCTGCAGCGGTGATCGGTTCTGTTGCTTTGATCGTTCAGTATATTACGGGGCGACAAAAGTTTGCTGTTAAAAATCTGGCAGCGGGGATACTGATCGGGATCCCCAACTATTTCTCCATCTGGTTCCTGGTAAGGTTTTTAAAAAGCAGCCCCTGGCAGAGCAGTGCCAGTATCCCGGTGAACAATATGGGTATCGTTTTGTTCAGTTCACTGGTGGCATGGATACTGTTTAAAGAAAAATTATCAAAGATCAACTGGGGAGGTATTGTGCTTTCATTGATCGCTATTTATCTCATTGCATTTGGCGACAGTTTATGAGCGACGCAGAATATTATCAAACCATAGAGAAACCCTCTTTTGCCGAGTTCAAAGACCGCGGCAGTAAGTTTATTGCGTATGCCTAT
>CBHRAM010000386.1:0-3470 GCA_966076165.1 uncultured Chitinophagaceae bacterium | reverse complement strand
ACTTATCTTGCACATTTATATCAAGGCAGGAATGATCAGCAGTCAGCCATCATGTTACAAAGAGCTGAGCACAGAAAAAAAGCCATACAGCTATATTGCTGGCATGAAGGGAAGGGATTTTATTTTGATCATCATTTCATTGACAAGGAACCCACTACCTGTTATTCGTTAGCAGCCCTGTTCCCGTTATTCATGCAGATTGCTGATAAAGAACAATCTTCAAAAGTAGCTAGACTGGTGGAAGAAAAATTTCTGCAACCGGGCGGACTGATCACCACACTGAATACAACCGGCCAGCAATGGGATGCACCCAATGGCTGGGCACCACTGCAATGGATCGCTTATAAAGGATTGAAACAGGCGCCCTACTCGCATACAGCCCTTGCCGACCAGATCAAACAGCACTGGATGCAGAACAATGAAAAAGTATTTGCAGAAACCGGTAAGATGATGGAGAAATACAATGTGGCCGACACCCATACAAAAGCCGGTGGCGGTGAATATCCCAACCAGGACGGTTTTGGCTGGACGAATGGCGTGTACCTGAAATTCTTATCAGAAAAATAAAACAGAAAACACCGGATACTTCATCATTCAAAATTCATGATTCAATATCCGATATTATTTATGTTTCCGGTGTTTATGATGATGGCTCTTCGGTTGCGGATGATAGTGTTCTTCTTTCTCAGAATCCACAACGATCTTTCGCTGGTTCTGTAAAGCACCCAGGCCGATCAATGCGATGGCCAGTATCAGGTAGATATATTGTACAATAAAAGTTTCTCCCACCAACATCCATTGAATAAAAACAAATACGGCGAGCAGCACACCCTGCATCATGATCAGGAATGAATAATACCGGTTCTTACTCATGATCAAAATAACTACCACAGCCGCCACCACACCTACCGTAAATAATCGCACCCAACCCACTTCCAGGTAATTGGAGAACATGGTACCATTTAATAAATAAAAAGGAAGGCCCAGCGAACTACCCGTAGGATCAGTTATCATATGGTAACTGAAGAATAGTGCCGTTGCAGAAAGCAACAACAAAATGGCAACCGATAATTGACGGGCAGCTTTCATTTTGTAGTGATTAAACTACAAGTTACGCAAATTATATAAAAAATAGAAACTTAATAAAATCTTAATCCTGTCAACAAGAAGCAGTACCAGCTTTCCCATATTATTTAATGGTTAGGGAAACGGTTTCAACAATGACCTAATGACCTTATCGTCCTTTCTTGGCGATTGCAATCCTATTTTTTTACGCTCACTACGTCAATATCAAATACCAAAACACTGTTCGGTGGTATGGCTTTACTGCGACTGCGGATGGTATAGCCTAAGGCTGATGGTATAAAGATCCGGATCTTACCTCCCACTTTACACATCGGCACGGCGATCTGCCAGCCCCGGATCAACCGTTTTAAGGGGAAGATGGCGGGCTTGTCTTTGGTCTGGTCAAAAATACTTCCGTCTTTTAATAAGGTGCCTTTATAAAAAACTGTCACCGTATCATTCGCAGTAAAAGAATTGCCCGTGCCTTCCTTCACGATCTGGTAATAAACCCCATCCTTACTTCCTGTGGTATCGATCTGTTTATTTTTTACCGCATCAAATATCATCTGTTGATCGCGCTCAGCCTGTTTGGTGCTGTCAGCATTTTTTGTCCAGTCGATCACCGGCCGTTGATTGGCAGCGGGCCTGTTCAATTCATCACCGAATTTTGCATTGGACTGTTCAAAGCCTCCATTCCATAAATAGAATTTCCCGTCAGCTACACCTGCACCATAATCAATGCGGTCGCCCGCTTTTCCCGTGGCATCATAAGAAAACGTACTCTTCGTTAATTCAACCCACTGGCCATTTTCTTTTTGTACCCATTGGTTTCCGAAAAGGGCTTTTCGTTGTAACTGTCCGTTCACGCCCCAGAAATTTTCGTTGAAAGAATAAAGGTTGCGCAGGTTCTGTCCGTCTTTAGGCGCACGGAAACTGGCAATGAGTTTCCATTTCTGTAATTCGGGTAAAAAGAAATACCCGGTATAGATCGTGGTTTGCGATGCACTATCGGTTAAGGCCGTTACCATCATCTTATAGGTCTGGCCTGTTTTCCATGGGTACACCCAATGACTATGTCCGCCGGTACCTTCATTCCCGAATCCATCCGCATACACATCTTCACCTTTGGCCAGCAGCATTACTTTATTGGAATCGGCCACTTTGTTTCTGTCGACCGCTTCCTTACCTGCATCCCACACAGAAAAAATAACACGGCGTTCTGATTCACTGTTTACCTGGATGCCAAAATAACCGCGGGCAAAACCACAGGCCATATAATAACTATGTAAGTGATCAAAACCTGCGGGTATGGTGATCTCATTATAGAATGCGATCGCTTTGATCGAATCACCGATCGGATAACGCAGGTGAACGGATGCAGCATTCCTTCTGGGTTTTGGATTATAATGTATGCCTGCCGCAGCGGCTCCGGATAACTGGATGGAACGGATATCTGCAATGCTGTTTCGTGCTTTTTTGGTAACCGAGATCGTGATGGAATAAAAACCACTGTCCTTGATCGTAACGGAACCTGCGTCGATCATTTTGAACTTTTGGGAAGCGGGTACCTTGACAGAAAACTCTTTTCCCGGCGCGGATATTTTTAAGACCGTGCCCTCGGTTGTATTCTTTGCATCAAGGGCCACAGAGAGTTTGCCGGGCTTACGCACAAAAAAGAAATACTGGAGCTGCTGGTTGGCATCCTTCCATTGCTGCACGCCGTTCTTTTCAGAAAAAATAGAGGATTCCCCTTTTTCGGCGGGAAGGGCATACCCTGTATAGGCAGGGATGGTAACGGTTTGTGCAGATACTATGGCACTAAACAGCAGTGCAATGATCAACTGGAGGGAGCGGAGCATGGTTAACTTTTAGGTAACCAAACTTAATAAAAGAAATGCAGCAACCGTTCAAAAATGACGGCTTCCCTACCTCAGTCCGTATTCCCAATGTCATTTTTTTGTAAAAGTGCATAAAAAGTTAATTAAACGTTTGTTTAATTCAAACATTTGTTTAAAGTTTGCACTTTGAAACCGTCTATATGAGTGCCGATAAGAAAGAAATCATTATGAACGCTGCCATTGAGCTCTTTGCAGAAAAAGGGTTTGAAGGCACTTCTATCCGCGACCTGGCTACCAAAGCCGATGTGAATGTGGCGATGGTGAACTATTATTTTGGGACCAAGGATAAATTGTTTGAAGCCCTGCTGGAACAGAAAGCCACATTTATGCGGGGCAGGCTGGATGAGATCGCATCCAATCCCAAACTCAGTGAGATCGAAAAAGTGGATGCCATCGTTGAAAGTTATGTAGGCAGGATCTTATCCCAACCTGCATTTCACCGGGTATTGCACCAGGAATTGCTGATGGGCGAAAGAGCCACGCTCCATAAGAATATTGTGACTGTAT
>CBHRAM010000385.1:0-3476 GCA_966076165.1 uncultured Chitinophagaceae bacterium | reverse complement strand
AACCCTAACTTTAAAACAAAATAACCTGCCATGAGCGAACAGAATTTTAAAAACCATTCCCGCTATGTTCCGGGATTCCATTTTGTAACATCCACAGCTGTGATAGCATTATTGGTCGGTTCGATCATTAACCTATGTAATTCGGCAAAAGAGAACCTGTATTCAGCTTCACTGATCTGTTTGATCTCGGTGATCCTTGTGGCTTATTTCTGGTATATGCGCAGTTTTGCCTTAAAGGCGCAGGACAGGGCCATCCGGGCCGAAGAAGGTTTACGTCACCTGATCTTAACAGGAAAATCATTGCCATCCGGTTTGCGTATGAGCCAGATCATTGCTCTGCGGTTTGCTTCTGATGAAGAAATGCCCGGTTTGGCGCAGAGAGCTGTTAATGAAAACCTATCTTCTTCTGATATCAAGAAAGCCATTCAGCATTGGAGGCCCGATCATAACAGGGCCTGAGAATGAAAAAAGGGTGTTAATGTTTGCTTAAGGTCTTCGGGCATTACGGTTCTTTTACCTGTTTGACTGTTGATAAAGAATAAAACTACTTTCCCTGTGGTGAGTAGTTTTTTTCTTTCATTATATACCTCGTGGTGGAACTCGATCTCATGCTTCTCCGGCAGGTTCCGTAACTGTGTTTTGATGGTGATCAGATCGTCATAATGTGCGGGCCGCAAAAACTTCGCTTCCATTGCTACCACTGGCATCCGCACGCCCATCTCCTCCATTTTTTTATAGGTAAAGCCCAGCTCGCGGATGCATTCGGCACGGCCCACTTCAAAGTACTGGGCATAGTTGCCATAATACACGATATCCATCTGGTCGGTCTCTGCATATCTTACCCTTACGGTGGTGATGTGTTCGTACATACTATCTTAATTTGTTGACAAACTTACGCTCTCTATCTGTTTTTCCACAAATGATGGAATGATGTTTGCTAACCATGTACCGGTGCTACCTTTAAAACAGGTTTTCGCTTTTCATTAAGAAAGAAACTAAAATCTTTGTGCGCAAGCATTCCTCCCTTATGAAAAAAATCGTTTTGCTGTTCCTGCTTGTCTCCGGTTGTGCATGGTCGTTAACCCTGCATGCGCAACTTACACAGAATATGCTTGATCCGGATGCGGAATTCAAGAATGCCAAAGAACTCTACCAGAAAGAGCAATTCAGCCTGGCGTATCCTGTGTTTAAAAAACTGTATAGCAATGGGGTTGAAAGCGCTAATCTTTCAGCCACTATCCGGTTGGAGAGTAAATACTACTATATTATTTGCGGATTGGAACTGAACGATGAGACAGCGGCTCCCATGGCAGCTGATTTTATTGATATGGAAAGTAATACGGCCCGGGTGCAGATGATGAATTTTCATTTGGGTGAATATTACTTCCGTAAGCAGGAGTTTGCCAATGCACAGAAATATTATGCAGGAGCCAATATTGCCAATCTCAGCAACCGTGAAATAGCGGATATGAAGTTCCACCAGGCGTATGGCTTTTTTGTGGTGCAGCAGTTCGATAAGGCAAAGCCTTTGTTCAATGCGATCCGTCAGATGCCCAAAGACCCTAATTATTTAGATGCCAATTACTATTATGGGTTCATCTGCTTCAATGAAAAGAATTATGCGCAGGCATTGGAAAGTTTTGAGATTGCGCAGAAGCTGCCTGAATACCAAAATGTGATCCCTTTCTATTTAGCGGAGATCTATTATTTTAAAGGGGATAAGGAGAAAGCTCTGGAAACCGGGCTCAATGCGATTAAGAAAACCGGGCAATACTACGATATACAATTACACCAGCTGGTGGGACATATCCTCTTTGAAAAAAAGGATTTCGCCAAAGCGCTTCCTTACCTTGAAAAATTTATTGCGGCCAAAGAGAAAGTCAGGAGGGAAGACCTGTATGAGTTGGCATATTGTTATTATGAAGCCAAGAACTGGACAAAATCCATTGAAGGGTTTAAACAATTGGGTGGTGCGCAGGATTCGCTGGCGCAGAACAGTATGTATCTGTTAGCAGATGCTTATCTGAAAACCAATGACAAAGCCAATGCCAGAACCGCTTTCCAGTTCTGTGCATCCAATAACAGCAATGCGGTGCAAAAAGAAGTATCTGCTTTTAACTACGGGAAACTCTCGTATGATCTGGGCTATATGGATCCGGCATTGAAAGCGTTCCAGTCTTTTATCGGTACCTATCCCCAATCCGGTTTTTTACAGGAAGCGAAAGAATTACTGGTGAATACACTGGCCAATACCAGCAATTATAAAGAAGCATTGAAATTGTATGAGTCGCTTGGCACAAAGAGTGATAATGCCATTAAACTCTATCCACGATTGCTTTACGGCAGTGCCGTGGAACTGATCAATGACCAGCAGATCGATAAAGCAGATGAATTATTCAGTAAACTCTTACAGGCTCCTTATAATACGGCACAGTTGCCCCTGGCTAATTTCTGGAAAGGTGAGATCGCTTACCGGAAAGATAATATTGATCCATCTATCAATTATATCCTGAATTACCTGAAGAACCCTGTTGTGAATGGCGAAGTGAATAGTACCCATGCAAGATATATCCTGGCCTACGGATATCTGAAAAAAGAAGACTATGCTGCAGCGAAAGGATATTTTGAACTGATCACAAAAAATATATCCGCTTCTTCAAGCGCGATTGAGCAGGATGCTTACCTCCGCGCAGCAGACTGTTATTTTATGGGCAAGGATTTTAAACAATCCCTGAAGATGTATGAATCTGTGATCAACCAACAGTTGCCTTCGGCGGATTATGCTTTGTACCAGAAAGGGATCATTGCGGGTGCTTTGAATAAGAATACGGAGAAGGTGAGTATTCTGCAATCATTGGAAAAACAATTCCCGGCTTCTTCACTGGTGGCAGATGCCAATCTGGAAATGGCCAATACTTACCTTGCTGATGAAAATTACCAGGCTGCCATTGTTCCCCTGAAAAAACTGGCCGGTAACGCCAAAGCTTCTGCATTAGGGCCACAAGTGTACCTCAAATTAGGAATGGCTTATTTTAACCTGGATAAGAATGATGAGTCGCTGGAGAATTTTAAAAAACTGGTCACCGCTTATCCGAACACAGATGAGAGCAATGCGGCCATCGATTACGTTCGTAACATTTTTGTAGAAAAACAAAAGCCGGGTGAGTTTGCTGATTTTATGAAACAGAATGGCAAACCCATCACAGATACGGAAGAAGATTCCCTGACTTTCCGTTCCTCTATGTTACGCTATGAAGCAAAAGATCTGGCCGGAGCCAAAACGGGATTTGTGTATTACCTGGGTAAATTCCCGCAAGGCAAATACCATCTTGAAGCCAATTACCTGATGGCTGAAATGTATGCTGCCGATAAGTTACCAAAAGAATCGCTGCCATTTTATAAAGCCGTTGCAGATCAATCACCCAATATTCATGCAGAGAGAAGTACCCTGCAACTGGCCCGTATCTATTATTTCG
>CBHRAM010000384.1:0-3509 GCA_966076165.1 uncultured Chitinophagaceae bacterium | reverse complement strand
TTTTTCAGTCCGGCAATTTAGAGTATTCACCAGCGGGCGAACCTGTGCGCGGAACCTTCCACATGGATATGAACAGCATCCGCACTACGGATAATCCAGATGCAGCTGGCAGGAAAAAAAAGGATGCAGAGCTGAGGGGAAACGATTTTTTTGCCTCGGACCAGTATCCTGTAGCGACCATGGTGGTAAAGAAGGTCACCCGGATCGGCTCATCCCCGGACTTTATGGTAGCGGGTGACCTTACCATAAAAGGGATCACCAAGCCGATCGAATTTACAGCTACCATTAACACAAAAAACAATACCAGCCACATTACTGCCAATGTTGACATATCGCGCCAGTTATGGAACATCCATACAAAACCACAGGCGGTTTCTATGGACTTTTTATCGGGTATCAAAGAAAAAATTGTACAGGATATTCATGTGTCACTGGACATTATCATGAATAAATAAAGCGTGACCCTTCTGTTGAGGGTAGTGGATTCTTTTTCGGATTGGTTTTGAATGATTTGGAAATTTTTCTCAATTTCACGTAGGCCTGACGCCCTTCGGTGAAAAAAATCTTACATCAGAACACTGGGGTATTTATATAAATTGCTATCAACTCAACCCAGCCCTATGCGGTCATTTATAATTACTAAAACAATAATTATTGTATGCCTCAGCTGTTTATTCACTGCCTGCAGGAATGAAAACACCGGCAAATCCGCGGAAGGATTTATAACCGTTCACGGAAAAAAACTGTGGTACAAAGTATATGGATCAGGTGATGCCACACCGATGCTGATGCTGCATGGTGGCCCCGGATTTCCTTCTTATTATCTCTCGCCATTGGCTGCGAGACTCGCAACTGAAAGAAAAGTAATTGTATTTGATCAGATCGGATGCGGACATTCGGAAAGAATAACCGACACTTCATTCATGTCGATAACCAGCCATATGGAGCAGATAGATTCATTGCTTACTTATTTGCAGGTGAAAAACTACTATCTCTATAGCCACTCTTACGGCACCATGTTGGCGATGGATTATTACCTCAAAAATCCGCAGCAGATCAAAGGAATTGTATTTGCGAGTCCCTGCATGAGTACACAGCGTTGGGTTGATGATGCCGATACACTTGCTGGCTTGTTACCCGATTCAACAAAGAAAATATTGCAGCAATACATACGCAGAGAAAAAACAGATTCAGTAAAGTTTGCAAAGGCGATCGATACATATTATAGTACCTATTATAACCGGAAACAACCGGTCCCTAAAGAAGTAGATTCGGCTATCAAAAATTCGGGTGATAATATGTACCAATATATGTGGGGCAAGTATGATTTTGAGTGCAGTGGCACACTGTCAACCTATAACCGAATTAAGGATATTTCCCGAATCCGGGTTCCGGTTCTTTTTGCCTGTGGCCAGTTCGATGCCGCCCGCCCCGTAACCGTACAATATTATCATAGTCTTTTACCAGGTTCGGAGTTTGTAGTCATACCCAATGCTGGCCACGGCACTATGGGGGATAATCCTGATATTGATTACAAATATGTTCACCTGTTCCTGCAGCGACTGGATCGGGAAAAATAACTAGGTGTTACTGGTATTTATCAAATAAAAAAGGGAAAGACTCTCATCTTTCCCTTTCGTTGCCCTAAAAGGATTTTTTTTCGAACCACTTTCTTGATGATTTTAAATTATTGGCGAATGAATTATTACGAGTGTTGATTCTACAAGTCGAGATCCCAGATTAAATTTATAATTTTTTGGCTGCATTTTATTCAACTGGATAATAGCCGTAGTCAAGCTCACAATATTTAAATAGTTTTGATTCGGAAAAATAATTGGCCATTTGTATGGCATCTCCTTTTGAATTTTTAGTGGCTTTGATGATATACCATCCATCATCCCATTTTACTTTTCCAACAATTTCTGTATTGGTTGAAGAGATCATTTTATTCAGATCAGTTAAATTATTAGTATCTAAAACTTTTACATAGAACAGATTGGTATAAGTAACCACACAAAGATTGCCGGCCTGCCTGCCAAACACGGTCTGACAGAAATAGGTATTCATTGTAAAGTTCGCATTCGAAACAATAGGGTTCTTCTGCAGGTTATTGATAATTTCTGTGATTTCTTCGCAGGTCTTCGATTTGTTGAATCTGAAGATCGCAAACTTGATGATTGAATCTATGTTGGTTCGAAAAGTGTAATGATAACTTTGATCAAAAACAGTTTCTTTGGATATAAATTTTCTTATTTCACTCTCGGAATAAGTAGTATCGAATACAATAGTGAGATAACTACTTGACATTTCTCCCAGTGTATCTTTTCTGGTGCTATCGTAATATTTGAAATTGGTAAAATTACAGCCAGGCTTTGGTGTATTCTCAGCGGTGTCTTTATGACAACTGAGGAAGAGGGTAGCAAATAATAATATGAAAAAGGTCCCCTTTATCAACACTGAGTAGGTTGGTTTATGAAATATACAAAAAACTTAATATTATTTTGGAAATGTAGGGCTGAAAGAGAATAAAAAAAGGGAAAGACTTTCATCTTTCCCTTCCGTTGCCCGACCTGGATTCGAACCAAGACATACTGAACCAAAATCAGTTGTACTACCCTTATACTATCAGGCAATCCCTGTGTTCATTATCTGAACGGGGTGCAAAAATAGGGTTGCACCCCAATCGTTCCAAATTTTTTAAATATGAACCGGTGTTTTCAATGCAAAAATAAATAAAATCAACTGCGTCTTTGCGTCTTTGCGTGAAAAAAATGGCACGCAGAGGCGCAAGGGCGCAGTTTGGAGGTGGTAAATGCGGGAGCCTGAAAAATAGCGGTCACCCTGTAAATGTTGATAAATCAGCTCAGATCTTCTTTCTCTTTGAGGCCTTTGATTAGATCCAGGGCCTCGGCTACCACATCGCACATAATTGTAATAAGTGATCCCGGTTTGGCATGGTCATAGGCAAACTGGATGGCTTCTTTCTCATTATAGATAGTGGTAATAGGTATATCGCTGGTTTTTGTTTCGTTAATGCCTTCAATCAGCAGGCTTACAATATTCTCTGCGGTACGGCCCCTGAGGTTCTTATCCTGCCGGATGATGATCTCGTCAAAATTTCTCCCTGCAATCCTGCCCAGCTCGCGGATATCATCATCCCGCCGGTCGCCGGTGCCGCTGATAATGCCCACTTTGGGGGTGCCGTCCATTTTTTTAACAAAATCACATAAAAGTTCCAGTCCGGCCGGATTATGGGCAAAATCCACCAGAAATTTAAAATGTTTAAACTCAAACAGGTTCAACCTGCCCGGTGTTTGGGACGGGGAGGGCACAAAACTGCTCAAAGCGGTACGTATATCTTCGATCGTAATATCCTTGAACAGGTAAGTGGCCAGCATGGCCGGCAATACATTCATAATATTATGAACCGCTTTACCGCCATAGGTAATCGGGATCTCACTCACTTTCATCACCCGGATCTTCCAGGTGCCTTTTAAGATAGATACATA
>CBHRAM010000383.1:0-3519 GCA_966076165.1 uncultured Chitinophagaceae bacterium | reverse complement strand
ACACACCGGAATCCCTTACACAATTAACCCACCAGATTGATGGACTATCTATCGGTGCCTCTTTATCTTTATTGGCGGCAGCATACCCCGGTAAAATAACTTTCTCTACGAGTTTCAGTTTTGAGGACCAGGTGATCGCCCATCAGATCCTGCACAACCAATTACCCATCAGCATTTTTACGCTGGATACGGGCAGGCTGTTTCCGGAAACCTATTCTGTGTGGACCGGTACCAACGAACGGTATAAGACACAGATCAAAGCGTATTATCCCGATCATTCATTGCTGGAACCATTTATACAGGAGAAGGGCCCCAACGCTTTTTATGAATCCGTTGAGAACCGGAAGCGTTGTTGTCATATCAGAAAAGTAGAACCCCTGAAAAGAGCATTGGCGGGAAATGCGATCTGGGTAACCGGACTGCGGGCCGAACACTCACCTGCCCGGCAGGATCTGCAGGAGCTGGAATGGGATGCGGCTAATCAGCTTATTAAATATCATCCTTTGCTGCACTGGACAACCGAACAGACAAGGGCATTCATAGACGAGAACAATATTCCTTATAACCCATTACATGATAAAGGCTTTATCAGTATTGGATGCGCTCCCTGTACACGAGCCATCAGGACCGGAGAAGATTTCAGGGCCGGGCGTTGGTGGTGGGAAGAAAGCAGCAAGAAAGAATGTGGGTTACACGAAAAACAAATTGAAGAAACAGCCGTAAAAGCATAAACGATGAGTAAATACAGATTAGATCATTTGGACCAGTTGGAGTCGGAAGCCATACACATCATGCGTGAAGTAGCGGGCCAGTTTGAGAAACCGGCTTTGTTATTCAGTGGTGGAAAGGATTCTATCACATTGGTGCATCTCGCTTTAAAAGCATTCAGACCGGGAAAATTTCCTTTCCCCTTAGTGCATATTGATACAGGTCATAATTTCCAGGAAGCATTGGATTTCCGTGATGCATTGGCGGCTGAGATAGGGGAGAAACTGGTTGTTCGCCAGGTGGCAGACACCATCAAGTCGCAAAACCTTACCGAGCCTAAAGGAAAATTTGCCAGCCGTAATGCTTTACAAACTTTTACATTACTGGATACGATCAATGAATTCAAATTTGATGCCTGTATTGGTGGAGCAAGACGGGATGAAGAAAAAGCAAGGGCCAAGGAAAGGATCTTTTCAGTAAGAGATGAATTTGGCCAGTGGGATCCCAAACTGCAAAGGCCTGAATTATGGAATACCTATAACGGAAGGATCCATAAAGGAGAAAATGTACGTGTGTTCCCGATCAGTAACTGGACGGAGCTGGATATCTGGAATTATATCAGAAGAGAAAACATAGCGCTGCCGTCTATTTATTTTTCACATGAGAGAGAAGTATTGGAGTATGAGGGACAATTGGTAGCACTTTCCGAATTCATACAAAGAGAAGATACCGATAAGATCAGTGTGCGCAGGGTGCGTTACAGAACCGTTGGGGATATGACCTGTACAGCAGCAGTAGAATCTACCGCCTCCAATATTGATGATATCATCAGTGAGATCATCGCAACCAAAACCAGTGAACGCGGGGAAACAAGAATAGATGATAAAGTATCAGAAGCCGCTATGGAAGACAGAAAGAAGAGCGGATATTTTTAATGGTGATGGGATATAATTATAAGTGATGACCCGTTACCCGGATTAACAACACAAATCAATTACTTTCAATTTATAACACAATGGATATTCTCAGGTTTATAACAGCAGGTAGTGTAGATGACGGGAAAAGCACCCTGATCGGCAGATTACTATATGATAGTAAATCGATCATGATCGATCAGCTGGAAGCGATTGAAAAGCAAACCAAGAACCGTGAAGAAGGGGATATTGACCTCGCTTTATTAACGGATGGATTACGTGCGGAAAGGGAACAGGGTATTACGATCGATGTGGCTTATAAATATTTCTCAACACCCAAACGTAAGTTCATCATTGCAGATGCACCGGGACATATCCAGTATACAAGGAATATGGTAACGGGGGCATCCAATTCAGACCTGATCATTATCCTGATCGATGCCAGGCATGGGGTGATCGAACAGACACGCAGGCATTCGATCATAGCCTCTTTATTAAATATCCCCAATGTAGTAGTAGCGGTCAATAAAATGGACCTGGTAGGTTATTCGCAGGATACCTATAATAATATTGTGATCGATTTTTCAAAAGTAGCTGCCTCATTAGGGTTGAAAAATGTGACCTATATCCCGATCAGCGCATTGGATGGAGATAATATTGTAGATACCTCCACGCATCTTTCCTGGTATGATGGGCCATCATTGCTTGATCTTTTGGAAACTGTGGAAGTGGAACAATATGCTAATCTTACCAAAGCCAGGTTCCCGGTTCAGTATGTGATACGTCCACAAACAGAAGACCTGCATGATTATCGTGGTTATGCCGGAAAATTAGTGAGTGGTATCTATCGTAAAGGAGATCAGATCACTGTATTGCCATCCGGCCTGCAAAGCAGAATCAGTGCGATTGAGATCGGCGGTAAAGAAGTGGAAGAAGCGTTTGCTCCACAGAGTATTGTATTGCATTTAGAAGATGATATTGATATCAGTCGCGGTGATGTGATCGTGGCATCAGCTGACCAGCCTAAGGTTTCACAGGAACTGGAAGTGTTGTTATGCTGGATGGGTAATAAACCTTTAACAGAAGGAAATCGCTACCTGCTGCAGATCAATAGCCGTTTGGTAAAAGGCATTGTAAAAGAGATCCAATATAAACTGGATGTGAATTCGCTTGAAAAGCAGTTTGAGCCGGGTACGATCGCTTTGAATGATATTGTTAAGGCTACCATTAAAACCGCATCACCCATACCGTATGATTCGTATACAGAATTGCGTGTAAACGGAGGTGCGATATTGATCGACGAAACCAGTAATGTAACCGTTGGTGCCTGCATGATCCAATAATTTGTTTATGAAATCCATCATACCACAAGGCAAAGTAATACTGGCAGGTGCCGGCCCCGGAGACCCGGACCTGATCAGCGTGAAAGCCGCTAATTACCTGCAACAGGCAGATATTGTGCTTACCGACAGGCTGGTGAGTAAAGAGATCATTGACCGTTATGTAAAGCCATCAGCTTCTGTGATAGAAGTGGGTAAACAATGCAGGCGTGGTGTGTCAACCCCACAGTTAACGATCAATGAATTATTGGTTCATTACGCACAACAGGGAAAATTGGTGGTGAGGTTGAAGGGGGGAGATATTGCGTTTTATTCAAACGTATTTGATGAGCTGGAAACATTGGTGGCCAATCAGATCCCCTATGAGATCGTTCCGGGTATTACTGCAGCATCAGGTGCTTCGGCCTATGCGGGAATCCCGCTTACGGCAAGGGATCATGCAACGGCTGTCCGGTTTCTTACTTACTATAAATCAACGATTGTAAAAGATACTTACTGGAAAGAACTCGCCACTACAGAGGATACCCTGGTTTTTTATATGTCGTCTGAAACACTGG
>CBHRAM010000382.1:0-3556 GCA_966076165.1 uncultured Chitinophagaceae bacterium | reverse complement strand
TACAATACACGATCACTTACCGGGATAGCACTTCTTCAACCATACAGGTAGTGATAGAACCCAAAACTGCTTTACAGGCACCACTGAGTTTTGTGATGCCGCGTTCCATTCCCGGTACTTATGGGATTACTGTATATGATCAGTTCGTTCACAAATTAATAGCAGTTGCTGCTAACGGCGAAAGGGTTCCCATGGTAAAAGATGCCAGTGACGCTCCACGGTGGTCTATGGCCGATAACAGCAAGTTCATCATCCGTATTGAATATGAAGTGGACCTTAACAGGATGGAAAGAAAAATGGCACCTTCTGATGCATCCATAACACGTTCAGGTTTTGCAGGATTGCTCAATTATTCAATTCTGGGTTGGATAGATGGCACTCAGTTACTGCCGATAAAATGCACGGTGAATACATTTGAAGATTGGCCCGTGTTTTCCAGTCATACCCCTACCACCCAACCCGCTAAAGGCAGTTACTCATTTGCCATTGATAATTATTATACCCTGGCTGATGGACAATTGTTCCTTGGCCCGCGTTTCCATATCAAAGAATTTGCCGCTGTGGTTCCTTTGTATATTGTATCCTATTCCCAAACACAGGATGAGTTCCTGGATGATTACGGATGGCAGGGGACCTACAGTATGGGCATACTGAATGATTATTTTGGGGAAGTTCCTTTTAAAAATTATACAATCTTTCTTCGCAGTGCTATCCCTATCGAACCCGGCAATGCTCCGCCTTTTGGTATGGAGCATCTGCAGAGTTCCACATTTTTTGGGGATGTATCGGCTATCCGAAAAACAGCCATGAGCCCGGAGGAAAGAATACGGACAATGCCCACGTTCTTACATCATATGGGACATTCCTTTATCCCCTTACGTTGTTATGGCGATGCCTACCGGCCCTTTGCATTGGAGATCGCGCCTATCATAAACAATATCTGGTTCAATGAAGGTTTTATGTGGTTTCTGCCTTATGATACCCTTCATCTTGCGGGGATGAAAACCCGTTTCAATAATAACGTGTACAACGCGGCCCCTGTCATAAAAAAGATGACGTTACAGCAGTTATCACAAACCGCTTCTACACAGTATGCCGTTGATTTCAGGCTGGGGCAGGCTATCTATTCCCGCGGTGCTTTGATGGCTTTGGAAATGAATGCCTACCTGAAAGAACAATCGGGTGGAAAAAAGTCGATGAAAGATGTATTGCGCTATCTGTACCAATGGAGCAAGGAAAACAGACGGCCGTTTACACTGGAAGAATTTCCAAACCTGATCAGCCAGGCCTGCGGAATTGATCTTCGTAAGATTTATGATAAATGGCAATTACCCATTGAGTAGGATTTTGTTCTTTTGTACAGCAAACACTGATCATGATCACCATCCAATTACTCGGCCCGCAACACAGCAGCGCTTACCGCAAAGCCAGATTGGATTGCCTCTATCATTTCCCGGATAAGTTTGGCACCACTTACGAAGATGAAGTGGTAAAACCTGTTCTCTTCATGGAGTCAATGTTACTGGAAGAGAACCCTAATATTTTTATGTTTGGTGCATTTGATGGTAAAGAATGTATCGGCCTCTGTGGCTTTATCCGTGAAGGCCGAACCCGCACTTTACACCGTGGCGAGTTGGTTCAAATGTATGTTCATCCCAACTATCATGGCAAAGGCATTGGCCAACAACTGGTACAACACACCATCGATCAGGCTTTCGGGATGCCCGGCATAGAGCAGATCTCCTTAAGTGCCGTAGCCAACAACAAGGCTGCCATCCGCCTCTATGAAAATTCAGGGTTTGAACACTACGGATTAGCAAAGAATTATTTTCGTGTAACTGACAATACCTACACCGACCAGGTATTCATGATCTGCTATAAAAAGTAAATACAGGAAAATACTAAACCCTTTCTCTTTTTTTCTTCGTTTCTCTTTTATTGAAATCAGGCAACTCCCACTTTGAGAATCTTCGTTTCGCTAAGAGAAACCCAAAGAAAAAGAGAGTCTACTGATTTTGGAGTGCCTATTAAAAATCAATCACTTCAACATTCAATATTCCTTGTTCAATATTCAATATTCCCCCTTATTCAAACACAAAATACATCCCCACACAAATGATCCCGATAGCAATAGAAGTCAGCCCATACAGGATATAATAATATAATTCAGGAACCGGGTTCAAAATGCTAAGTAAACAGCTGATAAAACCCAAAAACGCCCCCAATCCCATTAAAACAAAACCTGTGAACTGTCTTTTCCCATACTTTGCTTTTTTAAACTCCTGCACATGGGTTTCAATGGTGTGATCGTCGTGCCCGTGTTTACGCAGTTCTTCGCGGATGGTATCAATATCTAGGTTAAGGGCTATCCATTGTTGAATGGCGGAAGGGCTTACAGCAGTGGTGGCTGACATAACAATCGTTTTAAATTTGGGCAAAGCGTTAGCCTAATATAACAAGATTCGCCGAAATCCGCTCTCTTTCAGCCTTTTTTAAGCCTTCAAACCGCGCCTTTGCGCCTTTGCTTGCAAAAAATTCTCGCAAAGGCGCAAGGGCGCAGTTTTGTGTCGCAGATTAGAAAAACCTTATTTTTATTCCATGGAAAACAATACACTCAGTTCGCAGTTCCTGTTAAGGCCCGATATTACATTTTTAAACTTTGGCTCTTTTGGCGCCTGTCCGAAACCCATATTTGAAACCTACCAGCAATTTCAGCTCGAGCTGGAAGCGGAGCCTGTTCAGTTTATCACAGTAACCGGGCCAGCCTATTTAAAAAAGGCCCGCGAAGCCCTGGGTGCCTATATCCACTGTGATGCAGATGATGTTGTATTTACGACCAACCCTTCTTACGCTGTAAATATCATTGCCAAAAGTTTTCCTTTGCAGGCAGGTGATGAAGTGTTGAGCACCAATCTCGAATACGGCGCGCTCGACCGCACCTGGAATTATTATTGCCGCAAAGCCGGAGCGAAATATGTTCGTCAACCTATCACGCTTCCACTTACGACCAAAGAAAAATTCATTGAAGATTTTTTTAAAGGGTTAACACCTAAGACAAAAGCCATTTTCATCGGACAGATCACCAGTGCTACTGCGTTGATCTTCCCGGTAAAAGAAATTTGTGAGATCGCAAAAGAGAAAGGGTTATTTACGATCGTGGATGGTGCACATGTACCCGGACATATTCCATTAAACCTCTCAGAACTCAAAGCAGATGTGTATACCGGCGCTTGCCATAAATGGATGTGTACACCCAAGGGTTCTTCTTTTCTATATGTAAAAAGAGAACACCAGTCCATGTTCGATCCATTAGTGGTAAGCTGGGGTTATGAAAGTGCAACGCCTTCTCATTCTCAGTTCATCGATTATCACCAGATGCAGGGTACACGTGATTTTTCTGCCTTCTGTACCATACCAAGGGCCCTTGAATTTTTTAAAGAACATAACTGGCCGGAAAGAGCGGCTGAGTGCAGGCAACTGGCTCATTCCAATTATCAACGCTTCTGCGATCTGATGGGGTCAAAACCTTTATGCACGATCACCGATGAATTCATGG
>CBHRAM010000381.1:0-3567 GCA_966076165.1 uncultured Chitinophagaceae bacterium | reverse complement strand
CTTTATCATTAAAGCCTGTCTTTCGCTTATTGGTAATTTTATAAAACCCGGGATCACTGTCTTTATGGCCAGTGCCCGGGTCCGTATTGATCACTTGTTTATATGATTGCCCAAGCTTTCATTAAGCGCCTTGTGTTTCTTTGGGAGTGGTTCTTTTTAAGACCAGGGCACTGATCAGGCTAACGATCAACGCAACCGGAAGAATTTCCGCATAGGTCATCAGGATCACAACCAAAGGGTTTTTATACCATTCTTTCATCTGCGCCATATCCGCTGTTTTTCTGGCAAGTTCTGCAGCGCTGACCCCACTGGTTTTTGCTTTGTTGATCATGGCCATGGCATATTTATCCATAAAATCAGGGATAAAACAATAGTAATTGATCAGCCAGCCAATGACATAGATCGTAGAAGCGATCAATGAAATAAACAGGCCGGTTTTAAATGCCTTGCCAAACCTGATCACCCCTCCCTGGTATTTGTCGCGGAATGATTTTACGCCTACAAAGATCATCGAGAATGCAATGATCATAGCCGAATAGCCATAGATCATCCCGCCTTCAAAATCGCCTTTGCTGCAATAATAGGAAGTGGAAAAAGCCATCATGCCGGTAACGATCACTCCGGCGATGATACCGTAAACAAGTACTAGTTTTTTCATTTACATAAGTTTTGGTTAGAGGCTGTAAAAATCAAACCGGATGCTCATTTTTCCCTCATACTTTCGGGTGATTTTAGCAGTTGTCATGAATTTTCACCCTAAAGAGTGACTGATCAGGATAGAAACTCACACTCATTTAGTTTCCCCGACCGCCTGTCACACAGGGATTGCGATGCGTATTCCTAAATAGAACATGGATCTTTCCTGAACCCGGTGCTTAACCGGTACTGAATAAATGTACAAAAGCCTGCTGATATATGCTATAGGCGGCCAGCAATGCTGCCGGGGATTGTTTATGCAGATAGGGTAGGGCTGTTTTCCCTCCCCGCTTTACCAGAACGGCAACCCCATATGATCACTGTTGGCACAGGCTCATTTGCTGTTATGGCTATTTGTTGAACATTAGATAGGTGGTGAGCTTGCTTATTTTGCCGCCGGTAAAATGAAACACATCACAAAATACCGCATCAAGTTTGGTTCCGTCTTTCATTTTTGCTTTTACAGTTCCTTCGGCAACCACAATATTCCCTTCTTCAACAAGTCGTGTAATGGAGATATCGGGGTCTCCGTCAGCATTTGGGTTCTCAATTTCCTTGTCAAATGCCTCCTTGCCCTGGTGATAAAAGAAACCCGGCATTTCCCAGATCACCTGATCGGTAAGACAGGACAAAATTTCCGCATGATTCGTAGTACGGAACCCGGCCATATACTTTTCTACAGTTTGTTTTTGATCGGTCATATTCTTTACAGGTTGTTTATTCTGGCAGCTTGTGAATGTAAAAATGGCTAAAAGGGAAATGCTTTTTATGACCAGGTGATATAATTTCATTTTCGTGTAGATTAACTTTCAGAATTTTTTCATATCAACGTCGGATCCTGTAAGTAGGCCATGTATACACCCCATCAGATCTTTTTCTGTATTTGCCAATAATGTCCGAAAGGATCTTTGAACATTCCCTGTCTGTAACCATAATCATGGTCTACTACAGGATTGATCTCTGTTGCCCCTGCCTCGATGGCTTTACGCATAACATCTTCTACATCGGGAACAAACAGGCCGATAACCGCAGTTACCCCCTTGGCACTTACGGGCTCAAGGGCCTCACGCATGGTCTCGTGCAGATGAAAGACCGCACCGTTGATGTCCAATTCGGCAACATGGATGCTTCCATCATCATTCCGAAAACAAAAATGTTCTATGGCCCCGAAGTTTTTGTAAAAATCAATATGGAATGTCCCTTTGGGAATATGTAGTTCCGGAGCAAAATGTGTGCTGTTGTCTGTAGCTGTCATAATGCTTTATTGTTAAGTATGCAGGTCTTGCCTGTAGGTATCCTCAAATACCCCCTGTATTAAAGACTATATTATGATCTGTCCACTATATAACTGAGTGCAGTTACCCCGCTGGTAAATTGCCGGGTTGCCAATAGATTGAGTTTGATTTTGTCTTTAACACCTGCAAACAAGGGGATGCCCTGTCCAAGAATAATCGGATTAACAAACAGCCAGTAGCCATCAATTAGATCCAGTTGCATAAGTGAATGGGTTGCCGTAGGGCTGCCAAAAAGCAAAATTTCATTACTCATACCGCGGGGCGAAGGGGATTGTTTTATTTCATGTATTCTTTCTGCCAGGTTGTCGCTGATAATTTGCGTGTTTGTTAACCCCGCGCCTTTCATCGTTTTTGATAAAACAATTTTATGCACTTCACTATACCACTTTGAATGTTCAATATCGTGCTTGCTTGCTGTGGGCTTGTCTGCTGCGGTAGGCCAATAACTTTCCATCATCTCGTAAGTTACCCGTCCATATAAGGCAGTGTCGCCCTCGCTTATCCGCTTACCAACATGGTCAAAGATCTCTTCATCAACTTTTATCCAGTTCATCTCTCCGTTCGGTCCTGCTACAAAGCCGTCAAGCGATACATGCATAAATGAAATTATTTTTCTCATATAGTTCTGTTTTTTTATGGTTTCTATAGGTTATTGTCAGTTGATCTGATCTGTTCAGAAAGTTTTTTGGGAGCCACTTCACAATAGGCCGTTGTTAATGCGTCTGCAAAAACGGATTTATGCACTTTTTGTAGTTCAATTAACGTCCAACCCTGCTTTCCCCATTTATTGGCAACAGGATAAATGATTGTTTTGTCTGTTGAAGAAAAAACATCCTGGTCTGTTTCAGAAAGTTTAATACAGGCTCTTTTGTTTTGTCCGTCATAGGTTGCAAAGATTTTACTCTTCACCCTGAAAGAAATTTTTTCAAAGTGAGGTTCTTCTGTTACCTCCGGGAATAAAAGCGCCATTTTTTTGAAAGTATGAATAGATACCATTTCTCAAACAATTTACCGGCCCGGGAATCATGCGATCGTAAAACCGATGTTCAACTTAATAAATCCTGCAGCGCAAACTTCATTAGCCTCTGTATATTTTTACAATTACGGTAAAATAATGATAAAAGATTATTCAGCCAAACTGAAGTTAAAGAGAGAGAATGAGGGCTTGAAATAGTTGTCAAACCCTGAATATTCAAAAATACAATGCCGGTTCCCCCTGCGTTTCGGTTATCTAGCTTGTAACCAGTGTTATAGCAAAAGAAAAGAATAGTGCAATCCGATTCCCCTTATACGGAAATTATACCCAGATCTGTACCTCTACATCTTTGTCAGGTAAAATATGCTCTTTTCCTTAGGATTCTGTTGCTGCGGACCTGCTTTTTATTATAGGTTGTAGTATGACAAAACAATCTATGGCAGCGTCTAAGCAATTTACTCTACCTACGCTGCAGCAAAAAGAGATTGAAATGGGGTTCTTGATATGATTTCCTTTAGTTCAGGAGCCGGGTAAAATGAACCAGACTCACATATTATTTTACCTTGATAAAACCTTGTATGATAAAAGTGTCATCCTGCG
>CBHRAM010000380.1:0-3583 GCA_966076165.1 uncultured Chitinophagaceae bacterium | reverse complement strand
TCCGTTACGGACATTACACAAAAAATATCGGCATGAATTCGGATGTGGTTTCTTTGAATCTGAAGTTTAAATAATTATTTTATCGCCACAGATTTTTCACTTTGCTGATCCGTGAATCTGTGGCGATTTATTTCTCAAAACAACCTCCCCTGCTCCCCCGGCCTTCTGAACTGTGTGCAATCCAATTCCCATCTCTCTGCATTCAGTTTATAGATTTTATTGTACTTCCTGAACTGTTGTCCCACAAGGTCTGAGATAGGCCCTTCACCACGCATACGTACACCATAGCGGCTGTCGTTCACTTTCCCTCCATGGCCATGTTCGATCATATGCCAGACCTTATCTGCCCTGTCGGGAAAATTCTTATATAACCAATCATGAAAGATCAGTTTGATTGCACCATTCAATCTGATAAAAGTATAGGCACTGAATGTGGCCCCATTTTCACTCGCTGCTTCCATAATGCGTTGCATCTCATGTTCATTCAACCCCGGTATCATAGGGCCCAGCATCACTCCCGCCCGTACACCGGCATCACTTAATTCTTTAATTACACGCAGTCTTTGTTTGGCCGTGGTCGTGCGGGGTTCCATTGCACGGCGCAGGTCTTCATTAAAAGAGGTGATACTGACCAATACACTCACCAGTTTTTTCTTCGCCATTTCCTGCAACAGTTTGGTATCGCGCAGTATGCCCGCGTTCTTGGTGATCATGCCCACCGGCTGGTTAAACTCATTACATACTTCCAGGATCCGTTTGGTTAATTCAAATTTTTTCTCTGCAGGTTGATAACAATCCGTGTTTCCGCTTAAACTGATGGGCACACATTCCCAGTTCTTATGCATCAGAAATTTACGCAGCAGTTCCGGTGCATTCTTTTTTACAATGATCTTTCTTTCAAAATCCAGTCCGGCACTGTAACCCCAGTACTCATGGGCATTACGGGCATAACAATAAATACAACCGTGCTCACAGCCCTGGTAAGGGTTCATGCTGTACCACATGCCCACATCCGGACTGTCTACCTTATTCACAATACTCTTGGCATGGTCTTCCAGGTAAACCGTGGCAGAATTGGGTTCGCTCCAGTCGTCAATACTTTCTATCTGATCCCTGATCTTTTCATTTTTCAGGAACCGGTTTTTGGGATTGAACTGGGCGCCGCGGCCTTTGAGGTATTGGTTTTCGTTTTGTATTTCGTCTTCCATAGCAAAAATTTTACCCACCCCGGCGCGCTTCGCGGCCACCCCTCCCTGCTGCGCAAGGAGGGGAAACATTATGTTTATCCCTCTTTATTGCATAGAGAGGTTACCGCGAAACACTCCGGGGTGGGTCAGGCGAACAGCTCGCCTTGTGTGGTAATTACTTTTTCATTCATCAACCTGAATTTCCTGACCGTCTCATACTTTTTCTCTCCATCCCTTTTCCGTAACAGCAACAAATGATCTGCTACAAACTTTCCGTTAAAATGCGTATTACTCATTTCCAGCCATCCCTTCTCATATTGCCAGGGTAATAATTTTCGCGCGATGCTGATGTATGGGTCAGTAATAAAATGCGGTTTACGGTCTTTATCTATTTTCAACAGATGCTGAATCGGCCGGAATGATTTTACCAGATCAGTGATCTGGTTTTTCGTAGCCACATTCAAAAAAATACTGTGCGTAGGAAAACTTCCAAAATCATTCAGTTCCACCACAAACGATGCATGTTCCGTTGCGATCAGTTGCATCCGGTGTACGATCCTTTGTTCGATCATTTCAAACTGCTCAAACCTGATCAGGCTGATATTCGGTTTACCGGTAACAGATGCGGCACAATCATACGTCTTGCCAAAATAACTCTTCACCTGCATGATCTCCTCACGCAAAGCCTCATGCGGCTCCAGCACCAGCAAATAATCTGCCGTTGCATATTCAGAAAGCATCTCAGTATTCATAGGGGGATCATCTAAATTTTTCTTTCAACTAAATCCATCCTCCCTCCCATCGCTAAATCACCCCTCCCTCCCAGGGAGGGGCAGGGGAGGGTTCAGGGGAGCAGGCCAAACACATTCACCTGCTTACAACTATCAAACTGGTTTACCCTTCTCAGCAACACCAGTTCTTTCACTTCAAACGAAGCATGAAATGTTTTTTCTGAATACACTTTCACCGCTTCGCTGTAAGTGGTTTGTTCCAGTCGCCTCGCAATGGTCAAATGCGGATTCGTGATCAGGTGCATCTCCGGACAACCATACCCGCGTATATACTGATCCACTACTTTCAATTCCCTGGCCAGTTGCTGAAACGGCTGGTGATCCTGTACACGTAAATAAATCGTATGCGGCCTGAAAGCGCCATACTGATCGAGCGTGACCCGAAAACTTTTTTTGCTGCTGATGATCCGGTGCATCCAGCGGATAATGGTTTCTTCCATGGCTTCACCGGCCAGAAAATTGGCTACGGTAATATGCGGCTTTGTTTTGGCAGCAACCGGCGCTTTAAAACGTGAAGAAAAAAATTGTTTTTCTTCCATGACCTGCGCATCTACCGTTGCATCAGGCTTTGCTACCAACAGGTATTCCCAGAACCCGTTTACCTGTGCGGGACTGAATATTTTATTAGTCAGGGTTTCCGTATCCATAAATAAATTTTTTACGTGGATAATGATTTTAGCATAAATTTACTAAATAACTTAGCATTTCAAAATTTAATTTATATGGACGGGGAACAATGGTATGGAGCCGCCTACAAAGGCTCCAAGAAGTTTAACCAGTGGGAAGTACCCACTGCCAATGCCACCGGTTTTGGTGCCGCAGCCGACGATTATGCAGAACGCGGCATAGACCTGAACGAACAGCTGATCCGGAACAAACCGGCCACATTCTTTTTCCGCATGAACAGCGATGCCATGATCGATGCCGGCATCTTCAGCGGCGATGTGCTGATTGTTGACAGAAGCATCAAAGCCGTAAACGGAAAAATTATCGTGGCCATCATTAACGGAGAACTGCTGGTGCGCAGGCTGCAGGTCAATATCAAAGGGGTTACACTGATAGCAGAGAATAAGAAGTACGGGAATATACAGGTAGAAGAATTCAGTAATTATGCGGCCTGGGGCGTAGTCGTCTTTTCAATACACACAATTTAGTATTATGTACCCGGCAATATTTCTCTGTTCATCATCCGTTGCGTCGCACACTTGTACGTTCAGTCAATTATTCACCAACCCTTAGCGAACCCTCGTGCCTTTGCGTCTTAGCGGTAAATCATCCTCACCGCAAAGACGCAAAGGCACGAAGAAGCGCAAGGAAATAAGTGCTCACTTTGAAAGCTATTATTGATTGTAACAGTTTTTACTGCTCCTGCGAGCGTTTGTTCCGGCCCCATCTCCAGAACAAGCCGGTAGTGGTATTGAGCAATAACGACGGCTGTATCATCTCCCGCAGCGACGAAGCCAAAGCCCTAGGTGTAGAAATGGCCGGCCCCTATTTTAAAGCCAAACCACTGATAGAAAAACACGGCGTAGCGGCCTTCTCCTCAAACTATCATTTATACGGCGATCTGAGCTGGCGGGTAATGGAAACCTTACGCATGCTGCT
>CBHRAM010000379.1:0-3594 GCA_966076165.1 uncultured Chitinophagaceae bacterium | reverse complement strand
CCAAATTGTTCGGGTACCTGGGCTTTGGTTACCGGATGGCCCAAGAGTGCTTCTATCTCTGCAAATTTCTGTTGCTCTTTTTCTGTAATAAAAGTATACGCTGTTCCTTCACTCGCTGCTCTTGCCGTACGGCCTATGCGGTGAATATAATCTTCGCCGTCGTTGGGTACATCATAATTGATCACAAGGTCTATGTCTTCAATATCAATTCCGCGGCTGAGGATATCGGTGGCTACCAAAATTTTTAATTTCTTGTTCCTGAAATCGAGCAACACCTGTTCGCGTTTGATCTGGTCAAGATCTGAGTGAATTTCTTCGATCGAAAATTTAGAGCGCTTCAGTTCATTACTCAGTTGTTTTACATTCTGTTTTTTTGAACAGAAAACGATCACACTCTGGAAATCTTTTCTGCGCAACACTTCTTTCACCAACGGGATCTTCTGCGGCTCATACACCACAAATGCTTCCTGAACGATCTGCTCCGGCGGTTTGGATACCGCAATATTGATCTCTAAAGGATTGTGTAAGATCTTTCTGGCCAGTTCGCGCATCTTCATCGGCATGGTGGCCGAGAATAAAAGATTCTGTCTTTTCTTGGGCAGAAAGGAAATGATCTTCATGATATCATCATGAAAACCCATATCCAGCATACGGTCCGCTTCATCCAATACCAGGTAACGCAGGGCCTGCATTTTTACATAGCCCATATTCAGGT
This sequence comes from uncultured Chitinophagaceae bacterium, assembly GCA_966076165.1. Taxonomy (GTDB): domain Bacteria; phylum Bacteroidota; class Bacteroidia; order Chitinophagales; family Chitinophagaceae; genus Sediminibacterium. Next base: position 2,879 of record CBHRAM010000379.1, on the reverse strand, counting down.
GAGCAATCATACGGCCGGGTGTGCAGATCACGACATCTACGCCACTCGACAATGCTTTTTTCTCTGTTGTAAAAGAAGTACCGTCACCTCCCCCATATACTGCGATAGCACTCACATCGGTGAAATAAGAGAGCCCTTCCATAGATTGTGCGATCTGTACCGCCAACTCACGGGTAGGCACAATGACCATAGCATTGATATGGTGGTCGTCGTGCGGTTCTGTAATGATCTTATTGATCAGGGGTAAAAGAAAGGCGGCTGTTTTGCCGGTTCCGGTCTGTGCCGAGGCAATAATGTCTTTCCCCTGTAAAATGGGGATCATTACCTGTTCCTGCACGGGTGTGGCGTTTTCATAACCCATTGCGTCAATACCTTCCAATATTCTTTCGTCGAGGCCAAATTCTGTAAACTTCAAAATAGATTGCTGTTATTTATATGAGTTGTAAAGATAGGCTGATAATGAGATGGTTTATGCCCGGCCCGCCGATCGTTTCGGTGTTTTCGGAGGAATCGGACAATTTTTAGCCCTATTTTGGCCTAAATATGGGTTCCGGAATATGTTTTGACTAATTTTTAACCACCTGTATGCAGCCAATTCTGTTAATTTGCGCCTCTATTGGCAACCAATATTGCAATTAACTACTTGAAATGAAAAAAACACTACTTGTTATTTTAGGCATATCCCTGGCTTTTTTCGCTGTGGCTCAAAGCAACCAGGCTGTTCCCACGAACACAACAGCCCCTAAGAAGGAGAAATCAAAAAAAGAAACAGCATCCCAGGATGCAGGCTCTGTGATTGAAAAGACCAAAAAGCAATTACTGGACCTCTCCAACAGGCCAAGCGACCATTTATTGATCCAATATGGCGCCGACAGCTGGACCAACCGCCCCGATAGTGTACGTACCGGTGGTTTCAGCAGACATTTCAATATCTATTTCATGTTTGATAAGCCTTTCAAGACCAACCAGAAATTAAGCCTGGCGTATGGTGTGGGTATCGGAAGCAGCAATATCTTCTTTAATAAGACCAATGTGGATGTGAAGTCAAACACGGCCCGACTGCCTTTCACCAATGTAGACAGCGCCAATCACTTCAGCAAATTCAAGGTAACCACCATTTACGCAGAGATCCCGGTAGAACTGCGTTATTTCTCTAAACCCGAAGCTCCGGAGAGATCATGGAAAGCAGCGATCGGTATGAAAGTGGGTACTTTATTAAAATCATACAGCAAAGGAAAGAACCTGGAAAACAAACTGGGTAATTCTATCTACGGCCCCGGCTATATTGTTAAAGAAAGCAACAAACGTTTCTTTAACGGGACCATGCTCGCCGTTACCGGCAGGATCGGATATGGCATTTTATCATTGGATGCCGGCTACCAGTTCAACGGTGTATTAAAAGATGGTGTTGGGCCCAGCATGAACAGATTTTCACTCGGTATTACGATCAGCGGGTTGTAGGCGTGAATCGTGAGTAGTGAGTCGTGAGTAAGAAGACCATCTTACTCACGATTTTTTTTTTGCCCACTCACTACTGACTACTCACCACTTACCTATTCACTCATTCATAATCTAACCTACCTTTACAAAAACAGCAACACCCTTGATCGAGAAAAAGAAACATATACGCCGCGAAGAAAAGACGGTATTGGTGGGCCTGATCCAGAAAGAGCAGACCGAAGAGCAGGTTACCGAATACCTGGATGAACTGGCGTTCTTATCAGAGACTGCCGGGGCAATTGCCGTAAAGCGGTTTACCCAAAGATTACCCCACCCCGACAGCCGCACTTTTGTAGGAAAAGGAAAACTGGAAGAGATCAAAAACTATGTAACCGGAAGGGATATTCACCTGGTTATTTTTGATGATGAACTTACCGGCTCACAGATCTCCAATATTGAGAAAGAACTGAACGTAAAGACCATTGACCGCAGTGACCTGATCCTAGACATATTTGCCAGCCGTGCACGCACAGCGCAGGCCAAGGTACAGGTTGAACTTGCGCAATACCAATATTTACTGCCGCGATTAAAGGGCATGTGGAAACACTTAGAAAGGCAGGGAGGTGGTATCGGAACCCGCGGTCCCGGTGAAACAGAAATTGAAACAGACCGTCGTATTGTAAAGGATAAGATCTCCCTTCTCCGCAAAAGATTGGGTGAGATAGACAAACAGGCATTTACCCAACGCAAGGAACGCGGTGAATTGATCCGTGTGGCATTGGTGGGGTACACCAACGTGGGTAAAAGCACGTTAATGACCCTGCTCAGTAAACAGGAAGTGTTTGCTGAAAATAAATTATTTGCCACACTGGATACCACCACCCGTAAAGTGGTCTTTGAGAACACCCCCTTCTTATTGAGTGATACCGTAGGTTTCATACGTAAGCTGCCGCACCACCTGGTAGAAAGTTTTAAAAGCACTTTGGATGAGGTACGCGAAGCCGATATCTTATTACATGTGGTAGATGTATCACACCCGCAATACGAAGAGCAGATAGGTGTGGTAAACAAAACCCTGCAGGAGCTGAAAGCCTTTGAAAAACCCATACTCACCATCTTCAATAAAATGGATATGTATGAGGAAAAGAATTTCGATGAATGGCTGGATGAAAGTGTAAAGCAGGAGATCTTACGTGAACTGAAAGAGAAATGGGACCATCTCACCGATAACCAATGCGTATTTGTATCGGCGGTTGAGAGAAAGAATATTGATGCGTTGAGGGAAATGATCCTGGGTAAAGTGAGGGATATGTATAAGATCCGTTATCCTTATAGAACAGTACAGTATTAGAATTAGCGGATTGGCGAATTATGTATTCTTTCAGATCCAGACAATCCGTTAATCCGCCAATCCGTAATCCGCTAATCATTGGAAAAGA
>CBHRAM010000378.1:0-3595 GCA_966076165.1 uncultured Chitinophagaceae bacterium | reverse complement strand
TAAAAAAACCTCATCGGCTTTGATGAGGTTTTGTAGTATGTATACGATTCCCGATTAAAAATTATGATTCCTCTCACCCATTATCAACAAAATCATATTAGTAACGTTTAAAACATCGGGCGCAGCCCCTCCCATTTCACTTTCCAGGTTCCATCTTTTGGAAATCCCGGATTGGAGATCCTGCATCCATCATAACCCGCACACATCAATGCTATGGCAGACAGAATTCCGCCATTACCCGGTAAATAAATGGTTAACCTGTCATCCTGGTAATTATGCCCATTGGCCAGATAGGTATTGGTCTTGATATTTTTAAACAAGCCCTCCAAAGCCAGTGAAGGTTGATTCAAGCGGGTAGCAGTCATGGCGATCAACGGAAAATCCCAACCCCAGGTATGATCCCAGTTCCATACTTTGTCAACCAGGGTATAGGTTCTGTGCATCACTGCTGTATCTAAATGATTACTGGGCGGAATGGTGGCCAAAGCCGCCAACACAGCCGGATGATCGATCTTATATTTGCTATCTGCATCATAACAGTCCGGCGTGCTTTCTGTTGCGAGGTATACACCATCTTTTTGCGGAAGTGGTGACAGCTTTTGCAGAATAAGATCCCATTCCTTCTTACGCTTCATTCCCAATCTTTCCCTCCATGCCTGTGCCGTTTGTAATCCCCAACTCCAATAGGCCAGTTCATAGGTGGGATTAAACGTGGTCTTCGCATCAAAACATTCCTGTGCCGGGATCAGGCCCTTGCCCAGATTGTACCGGTCATTCACTTTATCATACGTAGGAAAAGATGCCATAAAATCGGCTGTCGCAAAAATGAGGTCCTTGTATTTATCCAGCACCTTTTTGTCTTTCCTGTTTCGATATACAAGTTCCGCAAGATAGATCAGGTGCGGCTGTTGCCAGATCAGAAAAGCACCCACCGACGAGGGCACTTCTCTTCCTTCATTATCAGTCATTTTTTGCCAACGCATACCCTCAAACCCCTGTCGTTGTGCAATGGCTTTGGCACCCTTAGCTGCGGTAAAATACCAGTTCAGGCTTTTTTCCAAAAGATCCGTCCGGTTCCACAAAGCATAATGCGCTGCATGCCACCATAACATTTCAATATGCGGTTTCCCATACCAGCTGTTATAAGTAAGTCCGGTTTCCTGTGGTGGGTTATTACCGGCACATTGAATTTTTGTAAGGTATTGCGAGAGCACCACACGTCTCTCCAGTTCAAATGCACGTTGATCGGTACTGCCCGAAAGATCAACCGCGCCACCGGATAACCAGAATTTCTTCCAGCCGGTTTCACTGCTGTTTTTGGTGGCGATAAACGAAGGGACTGCTTTCTTAGTTCGCTGAGAAAACAGGATCCCGAATTCGAAATCCTTTTGTTTGCCCGGACTGATCAGAAAATAATGTTTTGATTTTTCTTTCACCGATGCACTGCCTTCCCAGGAAGCCTGTACATAATAACTTGTTGTATCCAGTGTGTGTTTGATCACAGCACTGTTCTGTGATGAAGCCACCAGAACCGATCTGTGTTTCTCCTCTTCCGTATAATTGGTTCCCTCATCTGCAAATGCACCGGTAGGATAAGGGAAACGGATGCGCACCTGTAATCTTCCTTCTTCGATAAGCGGTGAACTGATCTTTGCACCAATCGCGTCAAGATCCTGGTTGCCATAAGTGGTAACGGTTACGGGTGTTCCTTCCACTATAAAATGGCTGCTGATCTCCCCTTTCCATACATTCAGTTCCTGGTGTATGTTCTGAATATCGGATACTTCTATCAAAGCTCCATTCTTCTTACGGATCTCTAACCCTATATTTCCTAACTGTAACCGATGTTGATTGACCCGGTAATAATCCGAAGCATCTTTTTTCCTTTTGGGTTCTTTGGGTTGTGTTGCATAGCTGATCTTTTTGCCCTCAAGTGTGTATTCCTGCAAAGATTCCCCATCAATAAAATTTTCAGTGTTAGGAAAACTGTGCCAACCCCATTCCGACTGGGTTCCCAGCGCCACCCCTTTTTTATAATATTCAGGAAATGTCTGCAGCCCTGTAATATCCGTTGTAAAGGCAAATGCGCCATTACCCACAGAAACTGACGACAACGGATCAATCGCTTTTACAATAACCGTATGCCTTTCAGCCAATGCCTTTCTGTCAATTTTTTGCTGGGCTGATAAAAAGCAAGGGATGGAGATCAGCATAACCATCTTTAACAAACAAACCCTGTACCCAGTAAATAAAAAACTGCGGACCATATACATAGTTTACCAATCAGAAATGAAACAGAAAATAAACAGGTAATAAAGTTAAATGCTATTGGATTCATTCCCTTAATTTAGTTTTAATCAAATACATAATATGTCTTACTGCCGCGCAATAGAAACCATGACCGGGGACCGGAAAACCCTGCACAAAGCTTACCATGACCATTTATATGGATTTCCCATTCATGATGACAATGAATTGTTTTGCCGGCTGGTGATGGAGATCAACCAGGCCGGATTGAGTTGGGAAACGATCCTGAAAAAAGAAACCGGTTTCCGTAAAGCCTACCACAATTTTCAAATCAAAAAAGTAGCCGCCTACACAGAAAAGGATTTTGAACGTTTGATGGCCGATGCAGGTATCATCCGAAACCGTTTAAAGATCAACGCCGCCATCGAGAATGCAAAAACGATCCTCGTTCTTCAAAAAGAGTTTGGATCTTTTGAAAAATGGTTGGAGTCCCATCACCCTAAAACCAAAGAGGAATGGGTAAAATTGTTCAAAAAAACATTTCGTTTTACCGGAGGAGAGATCGTGAATGAATTTTTAATGAGCATCGGCTATTTAGGAGGTGCCCATACTGAGGATTGTCCTGTGTTCAAAAAAGTAAAAAAAGAAAAGCCGTTGTGGATGAAAGGAAAATAGAACAATAGAACAGATGAACCGGGAACAGATGAACAAGGATCGGAAATACCAAAGTGATCTTACTTCAATATTCAACATTTTTGCTCTAACTATTCCGTTCATCTGTTCCTTGCTCATCTGTTCATCTGTTCCTCTGTTCTCTACTTCGCTAACAATTCGTCCAAATTGCCCAACCCCATAGTAAATCCTTCTTTGAATCCCATCTGAACAAGGGTTTCCAGATCAGCTTCTGTGTTAAAGCTGATTTCGGCGGTTATTTTTGTACCGGTCTCACTTGCTTCAAACTGCACAAACCATTTCATCTCCGGTGCCGCATCGGTGGGAACACCTGCTTCATCAGAAAAAACAGCTACAGAACGAAAATTTTTACCGGGCTCTACTGTTAGAATATCCACACGGCAATAATGTCTGTCCCCTTCCGGCCCTACCATTGAGTATAACCAGAGGCCACCCGTAACAAAATGGAGGCTTTTGGTTTCTGTTTTCCAGGGCCTCGGCGCCCACCACTGGTCGAGCAGACTGCTTTCCGTCCATGCACGCCAGGTGGTGGCGGGCGGTGCGCTGAATTCACGTGTTACGATCAGTTTTTTCCCTGAATCATCTTTGCGGATCTGGGTTTCATGTAATGGCATCATATTTTATCGTTTAAATTTTTCAATACTTCATCCAATTG
>CBHRAM010000377.1:0-3637 GCA_966076165.1 uncultured Chitinophagaceae bacterium | reverse complement strand
CCACCTCTTTCATCAATGGCGCCGGCAATATCTAAACCATCTTTTGGCAGTTGCAGATGCAGGTCGAGTAAGATCAGATCGGGATGTATGTGATCGATCATCTGAACAGCCATCTTTTTGGAATGCGCTAAAAAGATCTGGCTAAAACCAAAGCCTGTTAAATATCGCTTCAGGTGTTCAGCGATCAGCACTTCATCTTCTACGACCAGGATCTTAATATTGCTCACGGTTCAATGATTTTAAAGTGAAGTTCATATGTAAAATGTTTTTCTGATTGAATGGTATATTCTCCGCCAAGTTGTCTGCTGAAAATGTCTACAAGGTTTCTTCCTAAGCCATTTGATCCCCCTGTTTTTGGCTGATATCCATTTCCATTGTCGCTGACTTTTAACCGGTATACACCTGTAACAGGGTTATGCTTTAGTTCTATCCTTACTTCCGGGTCTTCAATGCCTTTAAAAGCATGTTTTAAAGAATTACTGACCAGTTCTGAAATGATCATTCCTAAGGGAAGTGCTGTTTTTGAATTGATGGAAATATCATCTACATCCATTTCAATATTTACCGGATGGGAATCGTCAATGGCCATTTCTGTCAGGTGCTCAACCAGTTCATGTATATAAGCCCGTATGGACAGCCCATCCTGTTCCTGTTTATTGTAAAGCAATTCATGAACAAGCGACATGGCCTTGATTCTCCGGGAAGTTCCCAATAATGCCTGTATGATATCATTGGAAACCTGGTTGTCTAACTGCAGTTCCAGGATAGCCGCTATAAACTGGAGATTGTTTTTTACCCTGTGATTGATCTCGTCGATCAGCACATCTTTTTCCTGGTTTTGTTTTTCAATTGTCTGAAAACTACGGAACAGGGCATCTTTTTCATTCACAATAATTTTTGTTTGTTCCTGCACTTTCTTTTCCAGCAGTTTATTGATGGCCAGTTGTTTTTTGGCTCCTTGTTCAAAAAAGAAGATGATCCCTGCAATAATCAGGCACCCGATAATAATACGGAACGTCCATGTGTTATACCAGAAATTCCTTACAGATATGGTAAGCCCATCTGAATAGAAAGATTTATCATTATCGGATGCCTTTAAACGTAAAAGATAGGTACCCGCCTGCACATCACTGATAATAATGGTTCCGTTATTTTGTATACTTCGTTCTGTAGTATCCGATTTATCTGAGATAAGCAGGTAGCTCATTTTTAAGTTATTCTCCCGACCCCAGTAAATCGTTTTAAAATCAATTACTACTTTCTGATCAGGGAGTATAGAAATCTTATCGTGTAAAGCAACAGCAGTAGTATTTGAAAGGATCCGGTGAAAGGAAAACACGGGGGCTACTGTTTTCTTTTTTAAGAAACTGGAATCAAAGACCATTTTATACTCCCGCTCCGACCAAAAGGGGAGGCCTGTTGTATCCAATACTGCGTATTTTACATCCATGATATATGGGCCGTCGGATGCGTTATAGACATGGTGATCAGTCATGTTTGTGCCGCTGATCCTGAATGATTCGATACCTTTTTCTGTTGTTATCCAGATCCGTCCGTTGGCATCCTGTATCATCATTCTGATATGATTCGAAGTAAAGCCCTGTGCTGTTGAAAACTGGTACACTTTCTCTTCATGGATCAGCAAAAGCCCGTTGATGGTGGTTGCCAGCAGATCAGTCTCCCTGCCCAGTCCCAGAAGCCCATTCACTTTATCTTTAAACAATCGGTTACCGATATAAAATGTTTCTATATCCGGTCCGTTGAAGCGTTGGAAACCTTCTGTAAAACTCCAGTGCAAATTTTTACCCGCATCCAGAAACAGACCGGTCACATCATTATTCAATAAACCTGATTTTTCGGAGTATTGCCAAAACCTGTTATTGTCAAATACCGTAAGGCCCGTCCTGGAAGTATTAAACCAAAGCCTGTTGGCAGAATCCCGTTTGGCAGAAGTAGATACGGCATCTCCATAAATGGATTGGTAATTGAAAATCGTGAAATTCTTTTCATTCAACCGTATGATCCCATCAGAAATAGCGGCAATCCAAAGGTCTCCTTTCTGATCAACCACTGCTTCATTCATATATCTTAACGGATCTGATACCTGCTGATCTGGTTTTTTGAAAGAATATGTCGTGGCTTCATTGTTTCTATGTTTGACCAGTCCCATCCCATAGGTAGTGAACCAATGCCCGTTTTTTTGATCAGAAAGAATATTGTTCACAAACCCGATACTTCGGTTTGAATAGGTTTGCTGGTAAAAGCCTGTTTCGTTAACCCGGCTAAAGCCTGATGAACCATTGGAAACCCATAGATTCTGATAACTATCTTCAAAGATCCTGTAAGCGAAATTGGTTACCAGCCCATTGTTTTGATCGATAATGATCAGTTTCTTTTTATCATAGTAACATAGTCCCTTACTATAACAGGAGATCCACATACCTGCCGGTGTTTTTATAATGCCAAAGATCCTTTCATTGAATTTTCCATCTATTGAATAACGGATCGTATCCTTTTTCCCCATTCGTATCAGCCCTCCAAAAAATGCCCCGGCCCAAATGCCATCCCCATCTTCATAAACGGTAGTGAAAATAGGCAGCGGGAGTTTTGCGGATCCCTTGAAAAAGCTGCGTATTCTGTTCGGTTCGATCACAAGTAAACCATTATCATTACTACACAGATACAGGTCACCTTTTGTATCCAGATAAACAGAGCTAAAAGAATTGCAGGGTAACCCGCATCTTTTATCATAGATGCTGATATTGGACCCATCTATGCAGATCGCTCCATTAAATGTGGTAGTGATCCAGACCCTGTTAAAACGGTCCGTGGTCACTTTCGGGCAGTTCAGTTTGGAAAAATCCATCTCCTGACTGCTGATGGTAAACAATGAATCATTCCGGAGAAAATATGCACCGTTTTGTGAAACAACCCATAGTCTTTTTTGATGGTCATATAACAGGGAAGATTCAGTCATGTCAGGAAAACCATTGGATTGATCGTATTGATAATATTGACTTCCGTCATATCGGAGTATGCCATTATCTGTTGCCATCCAGATATTATGTGCATCATCTTCAGCAAAGTCGGTTGTGATAACCGCAGGAAAGCCATGCCTTTTATCCGTATAAGAAATATTGAACCCGGCATTGTCTCTTGTTAACAGGGGTGGCGCAGGAAACAATTTTGGGGGAGCTAATTTTTTCCCGGTAATACGGAAAGGCTGGACAACAGGCTTTATAGGGCCATTGTGCAGGATGACGGTTCCGGGGTCAATCTTTTCCGTAACCATGTCAAGCGGACTATCTTTTGTAGTGAGTTTAACAATCGGATAGGATTTTGCAGTCATTGCCAATGGTTGCCTTTCCTGGTGAGCAGTTTCTTTTCGCCATACGGCATCGCCCAAATATTTGGGCGGAACCTGCTGACCTTTTACCTGGGTAAGTAAAAGCAAAAGAAGAGATATAATAATAAGGCTTCGCATGGCTGATTTCACAAATTAGCAATTAATCTGTTGCGCAGAAATCTTTCATGTGAACTGCATGATTTTGTATGTGAACGAAGAGGGACATCCCTGACTAAAGAAATATTGGCATGGATACTAACAAGAAATCTTTTCAGATAGCCATTGCATTAC
>CBHRAM010000376.1:0-3649 GCA_966076165.1 uncultured Chitinophagaceae bacterium | reverse complement strand
TGGTTGCCCTGCACGACCTTGCCAAAGGCTCGGTGGTAAACTTTAATGGTGTTGATTATACACTCAAGGATGATATTCTTGCCAAGCATAAATTCTTTATGAACGATATGCAACCCGGCGATGAGATCATCATGTATGGTGTATTAGTGGGTAAGGCACAGGTGGCTTTACAGGCAGGTAACCTCATGAGTACTGCCAATACCAAACATGCGGCGGATCCCTTTGTATTCAGGCCTTATCATTATCAATGGCAGGCACCGGATGTTTCTAAATATAAGAACAGAACTTTTAATGGCTATCACCGTTCCGACGGAAGGGTGGGTACGGCCAACTACTGGTTATTCATGCCCACCGTTTTCTGCGAGAACAGGAACCTCGATGTGATCAAAGAAGCGTTGCATACCCAATTAGGTTATGAGGTTACGGATAAATACAAGCAGAAAACCAAACTGCTGCTTGAATTATACAAGAGCGGTGCAGATATTTCCAAGGCAGATCTTACCATCAAAGAATCTGATGTGATCACACAAAGGGTATTCAAAAATGTGGATGGCATTAAATTCCTTAACCACCAGGGCGGCTGCGGCGGAACAAGACAGGATGCTGCAACTTTAAGCAAGTTGCTGGCGGCTTATGCTGATCATCCCAATGTGGCGGGTGTTACAATTCTGAGCCTGGGTTGTCAGAATCTGCAAACACAGAACCTGCTGGATGATATCAAAAAACATAACCCCAATTTCGATAAAACACTGTATGTTTTTGAACAACAGCAATCACAAAGTGAAGAGCAGTTGATCACAGAGGCGATCAAGAAAACATTTGAAGGACTGATTGAGATCAATAAACTCGAAAGAAAACCGGCAACGCTGGATAAATTATGTATTGGTGTGAAATGCGGCGGTAGCGATGGCTTTAGTGGGATCTCAGCCAACCCCGCAGTAGGCTATTGTTCAGACCTCGTAGTAGGATTGGGTGGGAAAATATTGCTGGCAGAATTTCCTGAACTGTGCGGCGCGGAGCAACAGCTGATCGACAGGACCATTGATGAAGCGGCAGCAAAGAAATTCATTCATCTCATGACCACCTATAACAGCCAGGCACAAAGTGTGGGCTCTGGGTTTGATATGAACCCTTCTCCCGGTAATATCAAAGATGGATTGATCACTGATGCTATCAAAAGTAATGGGGCCGCAAGAAAAGGGGGTAACTCACCCGTTGTAGATGTACTAGATTATACAGAGCCCGCTACGAAACCTGGTTTAAGCCTGGTTTGTACACCCGGCAACGATGTGGAAGCCACCACAGGTAAAGCAGCCAGCGGAGCAACTTTAATATTATTTACTACCGGTTTAGGCACACCCACGGGAAACCCGGTATGCCCAACCATTAAAGTGGCCACCAATACAGCACTCACCAAAAGAATGGGCGATATCATCGATATCAACACCGGCCCCATCATTGATGGAGAAAAAACCATTGAAGAAATGGGCGAAGAAATTCTTGAGTACTGTATCAAAGCCGCCAGCGGAGAAGTGATACCGAAAGCAGTATTATTAAATCAGGATGATTTCATACCGTGGAAAAGAGGGGTAAGCTTGTAGGGTGAATCGTGAGTTTGGAGTTTGGAGTTTGGAGAAAGCTGTTTAGCGCAAGCTAAACCAAATCCGTCCCATCGGGACGGGATATTGGTAGCTTATGACGTTTAAACCAAACATATAAAGAACCGAATGTTTACAATGAATTAATCAATACAATGAAAAAGTTTTTAGACGAGAATTTCCTGTTGTCAACCAAAACAGCGCAGCAGTTATATCATGGTTATGCGAAAGACATGCCCATCATAGATTATCATTGTCATTTATCACCACAACAGATCGCTAATGATCACCAGTTTGAAAACCTGACACAGGTTTGGTTATATGGAGATCATTATAAATGGAGGGCCATGCGCACCAATGGGGTGGATGAAAGTTATTGTACAGGAGCCCGGGCCGACAGGGATAAATTCAAACAATGGGCAGCAACCGTTCCTTATACATTGCGCAACCCGCTTTATCACTGGACACACCTGGAACTGCAACGCTATTTTGGCGTGAATGATATTTTGAATGCGGAGAGTGCCGATAAGATCTACGATACCTGCACCGCATTGCTGCAAACCAAAGAATATTCTGTTAAGAACCTGCTGCGTAAAATGAATGTGGCATTGGTTTGTACAACCGATGATCCGGTAGACTCACTGGAATATCATCTGCAGTTAAAGAAAGATGGTTTTGAAATTCCGATACTGCCCGCGTTTCGTCCTGATCAGGCCATGAATGTAACCAGTGCCGAAAACTTTAATGCCTATATAAAAAAACTGGAAGCGGTTAGCGGGATCGCTGTTTCTTCTTTTGATGATTTCCTGTATGCACTGCAGAGCCGTCATGATTTCTTTGCTTCGGTTGGCTGTAAAGTTTCTGATCATGGATTGGAAGAGATCTATGCAGAAGATTTTACCGGTTCTGAGATCGATACCATTTTTAATAAGATCCATGCAGGTAAGCAACTTAACGATATAGAACAACGCAAATTCAAATCAGCAATGCTGGTGCATTTTGCAGAATGGGACTGGGAGAAAGGATGGGTGCAGCAGTTTCATCTGGGTGCTTTGCGTAATAATAATGACCGCATGCTTCAGCAACTGGGCCCGGATACCGGTTGGGACTCTATCGGCGATTTTTCCCAGAGCCGGTCATTGGCCAAATTCATGACCAAGCTGGATAATGATAATAAATTGGCAAAGACGATCATTTATAACCTGAATCCTGCCGACAATGAAATGATGGCTACTATGATCGGGAATTACAATGATGGTTCAGTTGCCGGAAAAATACAGTTCGGATCGGCCTGGTGGTTCCTTGATCAGAAAGATGGAATGGTGAAGCAGATGAACGCCTTGTCCAATATGGGTTTACTCAGCCGGTTTGTAGGTATGTTAACCGATTCCAGAAGTTTCTTATCCTATCCGCGTCATGAATATTTCAGAAGGATTCTTTGTAATCTTTTTGGAGAAGAGATCGAGAATGGAGAATTACCCGATGATCTTGAATGGGTAGGTTCGGTGATAAAGGATATCTGTTTTCACAATGCCCGTAATTATTTCGGATGGCAGACCACCATACCGTATAACGGTAAGTAATACATTACCGCTGCAATCGTTTTCGTAATTAATTCAGGCAATTTTTACAGGAATGAATAAGCTTTGTATCAATACACTACTTTTAAACTAATAATCTGCTTTTCGATATGGCTGCCACATCATTTAATTTATCAGGGAAAGTTGCATTGGTTACGGGTTGCAATAAAGGCATTGGTAAAGCCATGGCTATCGGACTGGCAGAAGCCGGCGCAGATATTATTGGTGTGTCCGGTTCACTGGAATTATCCGGTAGCGATATTGAAAAAAAGGTTCAGGCTCTGGGAAGAAACTTCAAAGCCTATGCTGCCAATCTTTCCGATCGTGATGCCCTGCATGCTTTTATCAACAAACTGAATGCAGAAAATCCTGTTATAGATATTCTGGTAAACAATGCCGGAACCATAATGCGCAAACCGGCAGCAGAACACCCGGACGAATATTGGGATACCGTTTTATCATTAAATCTGG
>CBHRAM010000375.1:0-3651 GCA_966076165.1 uncultured Chitinophagaceae bacterium | reverse complement strand
AGAACCGGGAGTAAAATAAAAATAAAAGGGGCTGAAAACAGATCAAATACCCTGAAAACCGGTTTTTTAATTGAATTTCTCATTGATTGTTAATTCCAAAATAGAATATTTGCAAATATTACAAAGATTCCGAAGAATACAGCAAAGAAGCTTTCACAACCCAAACCCGTATTTATCAAAGCACTCAACTACATACAATCCCGCTTTAAAGGAGAATGGACCGGCTCAGACAAGGCCATCACCCTTACCCGGCTTGCTGTATTCTTTCTGAGAGGCTGTTTGGAAAGGATCTTTTTTTCAAAAGCATCCGGACTGGTTTTGATCGGCAAAGGAGTTTCTATCCGCTATGCAAAATACCTGGAAGCAGGAAGCGATCTGATTGTAGAAGATTACGCAGAGATCAATTGCTTATCCAGACAAAAGATCATTTGCGGAAACCGCGTTAGTATCGGCAAGTTTGCCATCATCCGTCCAACCAACAGTTATGGCGGTGAGATCGGTGAAGGATTAAAGATCGGTAACAACTCAAATATCGGCCCTTATGCGTATATCGGCTGTTCCGGTTATATCGAGATCGGGGATAATGTAATGATCTCTCCCAGGGTGAGCATCTATGCAGAGAACCATGTGTTCGACAGGGTTGATATTACCATGAAAGAACAGGGCGTAAAAAAACAATTCGTAAAAATTGAAGACGACTGCTGGATAGCGGCCAACAGCATTATTCTTGCCGGCGTTACTATTGGCAAAGGCTCAGTAGTTGCCGCAGGCAGTGTTGTTACCAGCGATGTTCCGCCTAACAGTGTAGTGGCAGGCGTTCCTGCCAGAATTATTAAACAGCGTATGCAGCCATCATGAATATCCTGATCCTGCATGGCTCTTCTGACCTCTATGGTGCCAGTAAAATTTTATTGGTTACTGTTCGTGTCCTTATCAAAAAAGACCATACCCCGATCATCATACTTACAGAGAATGGGCCTTTGGCTGATGAGCTGAAAACCCTGGGTGCCGAAGTGATCTTTATCCGGCTAGGGATCCTCAGAAGAAAATACAAGACAGTCCCCGGCATGCTTAACCGACTTTGGGTGATCAGAAATGCCTATACCGCTATAAAAAAATTAATACAAGAAAGGAAAATCGGGCTGGTATATTCTAATACCACCGCAGTACTTGCCGGGGCATTAGCAGCCAGATCGATGGGTATACGCCATATCTGGCATGTTCATGAGATCATTGAGCACCCCAAATGGATGTACCGTTTCCTTGGCAATTTACTCAACCGCTACAGCAGTAAAGTGATCGTGGTTTCAGCGGCTGTTCAAAAAAGTTGGTGTAAATATGTGTCTGATGAGAAATTAGAATTGATCTATAATGGCATCGATTACAGTCCCTATATGCACCCCTCCGATAAGTTAAGAAAAGAATTGGGTATCGATGATCAAACGGTAGTTATAGGTATGATTGGCAGGGTTCATTACTGGAAGGGGCAGGAATATTTTTTACGGATCGCTTCAGCCTTGACCAAACAATACAGCCATATCCGGTTCGTATTGATCGGTGATGCTTTCCCGGGATATGAGTATTTATACGATCAACTGGCTCAGCTCATCAAACAGGAAAATATCGGCCATCTGGTCTCTGACCTGGGATACCGCACCGATGTGGCTGAATTACTTCCCGGTTTTGATATCTTAGTTTTACCTTCCACCCTGCCGGATCCTTTTCCAACAGTGGTATTGGAAGCCATGGCTTCCGCGAAACCCGTTGCTGCCACCGCGCAGGGAGGTGCTTTGGAAATGGTGGATGATAACCGAACCGGCGTATGGATCCCTGTAAATGATGTTCAAAAAGCTTCTGCTATCATCGGCAAACTGGTTAATGACCGCATATTGAGGGTTCAAATGGGAGAAGCTGCCAGGAAGAAAGTGCTGGAACAATATTCGCCGGAAGCATTTGAAAACAAGATGATAAACGTATTGGAATGACAGTTGCAATAATCGGATCAAGAGGTTACCCATATGTTTACAGCGGCTATGAAACCTTTGTAAAAGAACTATCAGAACGGCTGGTGCAAAAAGGTGTTCATGTGAAAGTCTATTGTCATAAGAACCTTTTCCACTCCTTTCCCAAAGAAGTAAATGGTATCGAGCTGGTTTATGTTCCCACCATTGAAACCAAAAGCCTGAGTCAACTGGTGCATTCTTTCTTATCCATGTTCCACGCCTGCACATTCGGCAAAGCAGATGTGATACTGGCCGTAAATGCAGCCAACGGGCCCTTTGGGCTGATCTCCCGTCTTTTTGGCAAACCCACCTGTATCAATGTAGATGGATTGGAATGGCTAAGGCCGAAATGGAAGGGTTTGGGAGCCCGGTATTTCAGGTTTGCCGCTAAACTGGCTACCAAACTATACGACAGGGTAATTACCGATGCTGAAGAAATGCGAAAAGTATACCTGCAGGAATTTAAGGCAGAGTCCACGGTGATCGCTTACGGAGCCAATATCCGCTACTCACAGGATCCCTCCCTGATCAGCCCGTTTGGATTGAAACCCGGTGAATATTACCTGATCGTAGGCAGGCTCATACCCGATAATAATGCAGATCTGCTGGTTGAAGGGTTTATAGCGGCCAATTCCTCCAAAAAACTGGTCATTGTAGGTGATGTACCCTATAAAGACGAATATGCAGATGCCATTAAGTCTAAGGCGAGGGCAAATATTATCTTTTTGGGATATATTACAAATAGTGAGATATTAGCAGAACTTTACCACCATTGCTTTGCTTATTTACATGGACATGAGTTTGGAGGAACCAATCCCACCATGCTAAAAGCAATGGCTTATGGAACCGGCATTCTTGCCTTAAACACATCGTTTAACCGTGAAATGTTGTCGGATGGCCGTTATGGACTTTTTTTTGAAAAAAACAGCCGTTCAATTGCGGGTTTGATGCAACAGGTTGAGCAACAAGAGGGTCTTTTAGAGGATCTCAGAAAGGAGTCCCGTAATGGGCTTACCGCTAAATACAATTGGGATCATATAACGGATGCTTATCTTGCGCTTTTAAACGAACTGGTTGTCGGGAAGTAAGATGTTCTGAAATTATGGCTAAAGCTTATAATCGTTATACTACCCTCAGGTATATTATTGATGCACCCATTGTGGGCATTTCTTATTTTCTTGCACTAAGCATTACCTCTTCAGGCATACCGGGCAACAGTAAATTATTTACCTACCTTTTTACCCTGATCGCACTGATCGTCTGGTATATTGCGGCCTCTTTTTCGAGGTTATATGCCGACAGGCGTTCCAACAAATATTCTGAAGAGATCGTATTTATTGTATATACGATCATGCTCTTTACCATTCTTTTGAGTTCGGTTTCATTCTTCCTGAGAAATATTTTTCAGTTCAATTCCAACTTCTTCACTTTTTTCCTTGCTATACTTTTTGTACTGCTCACACTAACGAAATATGTGATCAGGAAATATCTGCACTCTGCGATTTACCAGGGAAAACTGTTTGATAATATCCTGATCGTAGGGTCAACCCCCTCTGCCCTTGATTTCTATGAGACTATCAACAAATATTATTACTATGGCTATAAATGCATGGGGTTTATAGACAATACCAGTACAAAAATGAATGGC
>CBHRAM010000374.1:0-3666 GCA_966076165.1 uncultured Chitinophagaceae bacterium | reverse complement strand
AGCAAGCATTACCAAAAACAGAGGCAATGCTGATGAGGCATTGGTGGATGCTTTTTTCGCCCAAGGCTATACAAATGAAAATCTCGTGGACCTGGTATTGCAGGTTAGTGATAAGACAGCCATGAACTATCTGCATAATCTCACAAAAGTACCGGTTGATTTTCCTTTGGCTCCACCATTATAATATTTACAGGATTAACAGAACACCGGTAAGCAGGCTGTAGAAACTATACAGCCTGCTTGTATCCATGTTATTTAGTGGACACCGGCCCCTCGCCGGTTGAATAAAGGATGGCAGTTCTTTTCAGGATGTATCATTCAGGGGATAGAAAATTGTTTGTGAATGCCGCAGGTGAAAGTGGTTTTTTTCAATAGACACCTGACTATGCGGGAGGAGATCCTGAAAGAAATGGGTAAAATTATCCATCTTATTGCGCTATTCATCCATTTTGTTTCTGGTTTACCTGGAGCAATTTTGCGTAATGAATGCAGGGGCAGATAAGAAGCCATAAATAAAAGAGATATGGAGATCAATAAATTCAAAAGGTCCGATTTCAAAAAATATATAGATGCCGGGGTTGATTACACAACCTACAAGCAACGGATCGCTGCAGAGCTTGTATTGAATGAAGATCCGGTTAAGCAGGGATATATTGAGATGAACCAGATACGGATGTACCGGATAGGGAAAACGTATATGGTTTCAGCCGGGCTGGCTGAGAAAGTTAAAAAACTGCATCACAAAGTTTATTGGCTGGTCCTGACAGAAAGCTGGTGTGGTGATGCATCGCAGATCCTGCCTGTTTTAAATAAGGTTGCAATGATCAGTGAAGGTAAAATTGAGATGAAACTGGTTTACCGGGACAAAAATCCTGAACTGATGAATGCTTTTCTGACCAATCAAACCAGATCCATCCCGAAGCTGATACAGCTGGACACGAATTTTCAGTTAACGGGTGTATGGGGGCCAAGGCCGAATGAGGCTCAGCAATTAGTGATGAAACTGAAATCCGATTCAAAGACTGCAAATGACTACGCAAAGGCCCTGCATTTGTGGTATACCAGAGATCAGCAAAGATCCATTGAACTTGACATTTCAAAATTATTAGTTCGGGCAAATATCTTTTGTACCGATTGTTTATCATAAATGAAATCATCATGGAACAAAAACACCCGCTACCCCCTTTTACCCTGGAAACAGCTCTTCAAAAAGTTCAGCTTGCAGAAGATGCCTGGAACAGTAAGGACCCTGAAAAAGTATGTTTAGCTTATACCGTTGATACGGAGTGGCGGAACAGAACCGATTTTATTAACGGAAGAGAAGCCGTTAAAATGTTTTTAAAAGCCAAATGGGAAAAGGAACTGGATTATGTACTTAAAAAAGAGCTTTGGGGTTTTCGTGAAAACAGGATGGCAGTAAGATTTGAATATGAATACCGCAATGCGGAAGGGCAATGGTTCAGGGCTTATGGCAATGAAAACTGGGAATTTGATGAGAATGGTTTAATGAGAAAACGCTATGCCAGTATCAATGATCTTCCCATTAAAGAGTCAGAACGCAGATTATCATTAAACAGATAAGGTTATGAAATACGAGAAAGATCAACAAGCTGTCAGCAAAATATCCTGTGCTGTTAACGAGGAGCCTGTTATTGAAAAGAAGGAGGAAATTATTGAGCAGGTCTTTATTTGCGATGAATGCGGAGATACTTTATGGGATAAGGTACTTGAGCAGGATAATTAAGGCGTTAATTAAGTAAAAAGAATATTATGGCCAGAAGTTTTGGAGCACTCGCCTTTTCTGATTCAGCAAAGGCGTTACAGGAAAAATTTGGCAGCCGCAATAGTTATGCAAGGTTGGAGAAGGAGTCATATATCGATGGATTAACGGACAATGAAATCAGGTTCATTACCGGAAGAGATAGTTTTTACCTGTCAACCATCGGAGAATCAGGCTATCCTTATATCCAGCACAGGGGAGGGCCCAAGGGGTTTATTAAGGTGCTGGATCCGAACCGGATCGGGTTTATCGACTTTAGCGGCAACAGGCAATATATATCAGTCGGCAATCTTGCGACAAATAATAAAGTGGCCATGATCATGATGGATTATCCCGCAAAGGCCCGGCTGAAAATATTGGCCAGGGCAGAAGTCGTTGAACTGAAAGATAACAGGGCCTTATATGATCTGCTTGATATAGCCGAATATAAATTCCGGCCTGAACGGATGATGCTATTTACCATTGAGGCTTACGACTGGAATTGTCCCCAACATATAACCCAACGCTATACGCTTGAAGAAATTCAGGATGCGTTCGCTCCCAAAATCCTGCAGTTGACAAAACTGGAGGAAGAGGTAAAGTATTTAAAAGCCAGGCTAAAAGAATCGGATATTGTTTATTAATGATCTGAAGTTGCCATAATTCAAAATATTTATGTTAAAGGAATTAAACAGGGTAGTGGTCACAGGAGTCGGAGCGATTACTCCTTTGGGTAATTCTGTGAATCAGTTTTGGGCAAACCTGGTGTCGGGTAAGAGCGGTGTTGGCCTGATCACAAAATTCGATGCAACCCTTTTTAAAACAAAAATTGCAGCCGAAGTCAAAGATTTTTCCCCTGCCGATTACTTTGAGAAGAATGAAGCGCGTAAATATGACCTGTTTACCCAGTACGCAATTGCGGCCACTGAGGAAGCTGTTAATGATGCAGGGATTGAGTTTGATCAATTAAACAGGAACAGGATCGGTGTAATCTGGGGTTCCGGCAATGGAGGTATCCAGACATTTCAGGAGCAGATCATGGAATATGTTGCCGGCAATCAACAACCCCGATTTAATCCGTATTTTATACCGAAGATCATTGCTGATATTCCTTCAGGTGTCATATCCATCAGGTATGGCTTGCGTGGGCTTAATTTTTCAACAGTATCCGCCTGTGCTTCTTCAAATAATGCTATCATAGATGCCTGTAATTATATACGGTTAGGAAAAGCAGACATGATCATTTCGGGAGGATCTGAAGCTCCGATAAATGAAGCTTCCGTAGGCGGATTCAATGCTTCGAAAGCTTTATCTACCCATAATGAAAATCCTGAAGCCGCATCCCGGCCTTTCGATCGTAAGCGGGACGGGTTTGTGATAGGCGAAGGAGCCGGTGCACTGATAATTGAAAGTCTTAGATCAGCACAGGAAAGAGGCGTCAGGATACTTGCAGAAATTGTTGGTACGGGCATGGCAGCAGATGCCTATCATTTAACCGGAACCCATCCCGAAGGAGAGGGGGCATATCTGGGCATGCTCGATGCCTTGGAAGATGCGCAAATCGAAGCGGAAAAGATTGATTATGTTAATGCACATGCTACTTCAACACACATGGGAGATGAAAGTGAGTTTACAGCCATGAAAAGGGTTTTTGGTGGCAGAAAGGACCTGCATATAAGTGCCACAAAATCAATGACAGGACATCTTTTGGGAGCTGCCGGTGCCATTGAAGCGATTATCTGTATCAAGACAATTGAATCGGGTATAATACCACCCACCATCAATACCCATGAATTAGATGCCATTTTCACCGGATACTTTGATCTGACCCTTGGTAAAAGCGTGAATAAGGATGTCAAATATGCAATGAGTAACACTTTTGGATTTGGCGGCCATATCGCTACCAG
>CBHRAM010000373.1:0-3668 GCA_966076165.1 uncultured Chitinophagaceae bacterium | reverse complement strand
CTTTTGAGCGCATTATTGACCATTTTGACGAAAAAGACGACCTGCCCGAAGCTTTAGAGGCTTCCGAGATCGGTTTGTCGCAATTCCCTTACTCTTCCCAGTTAATGATCAAGAAAGCCGACCTCTTGCTGGCCGGCAGAAAATATAAAGAGGCGCTGGAAGTGTTGGAAATGGCGGAACTATACGACAGCAGCGATGTAAACCTCTATATTTTAAAGACAGATGCTTATCTGGCCCTCGACCAGCAGGCTCAGGCAGTGGAATTGCTGCAGGCTGCTCTTCAGTTATTTGAAGGAGAGGAGCGGATAGACCTTTTGTTTGAACTGGCCGATGTATATGATGATTATGAAGAATTTGATAAAGTGTTCGATTGCCTGAAGCTGATCCTGCAGGAAGAGCCGAATAATGAAGAAGCTTTGTATAAGATCTGTTTCTGGACAGACTTTACCGGCCGCAATGAAGAAAGCATCCGCCTGCACCAGCGAATCATTGAAGATTTTCCTTTCAGCGAACTGGCCTGGTTTAACCTGGCAGCAGCATACCAGGGATTAAAACTCTACGAGAAATCCATTGACGCCTACCAATACGCTGTTGCGATCGATGAAAAATTTGATTATGCCTACCGGAACATGGGCGATGCTTACCTGCGCCTGAGAAAATACAAGGAAGCCATCGAAGTGCTGGAAAAAGTGCTGGAACTTACCCGTCCCGAAGATGTGATCTATGAAGCCATCGGCCATTGTTTCCATCGTATGGGTAATTATGCACAGGCAAGGTTTCATTATAAGAAAGCGGTACACCTGAATCCCGACGACAGCAAACTCCACTATAAGATAGCGGTAACGTATATGCTGGAAGAGCAGTGGCAAAGTGCGGTAAAACAACTGGAGAACGCCATGCGCATCCAACGCACCATCCCGGAATATAACCTGGCCATGGGTGAATGTAAAATGAACCTGAACCAGTACAAGGATGCGGTTCAGTATTTCAGTACGGTTGTGCGGCATAAAACCAAAAATGTGGCCGGATGGGAAGCTCTGATCCGTTGCCTGATCAAAGCGGAAGTATTTGAAGAAGCCATTGAACAGTGTGTAGCCGCCATGAAAGCAACCGATGGCAAACCGGTATTCCTGTTCTATTACAGTACCATCCTGTTTTCGCTGGGCAAGACCAAAGATGCCTTACTGAAACTGGAAATGGCCATGGAAAAAGCACCCAAATTGCTCAAAAAATTCATAGAGCTCAACCCGTCTATCCTGCAGAACAACCAGGTGGTGGATATTGTGGCCCGTTACAAAAAAGGCAAGAAGATCTGATACTTTTTTCGGCTCCTTTCAACTCATGTTCATGCAAGTCGTTCGATTAACTTATTTTTGCTGAACAAAAGGATATACCAACGATGAATTTTAATCTTACCCAGATCCCCGAGCGTACAGCAAAACCAAGAACCCACGGATTAACCATGGTAATGGACAAAGGGCTCAGCATTAATGAGGTGCATGATTTTATGAGTGTGAGCGGCCCCCATACAGATATTGTAAAGCTGGGTTTCGGTACATCATTCGTAACACCCAACCTGCGGCAGAAAATAGAAGTATATCAATCCTATGGGATGCCTATATACTTCGGCGGTACTTTGTTTGAAGCTTTTCTGGTGCGTAACCAGTTTGATGATTATATAGCTGTTTGTAAAGATTATGGTATCAGTTATGTAGAAGTGAGTGATGGATCCATCAGCATTCCTCATGCAGAAAAATGCGGGTATATCGAGAAACTTACCAAACATGCTACTGTATTGAGCGAAGTGGGTAGTAAAGATGCCGCACATATCATTCCCCCATATAAATGGATCGAATTGATGCGTGCCGAACTGGAAGCAGGCTCCTCCTATGTAATTGCGGAAGCAAGGGAAGCCGGTAATGTAGGGATCTATCGTGGCAGCGGTGAGGTAAGAGAAGGATTGGTACAGGAGATCCTGACACAGATCCCCGCTGAAAAAATTATCTGGGAAGCTCCCCAGAAAGCACAACAATTGTATTTTTTAGAATTGATAGGCTGTAATGTAAACCTTGGCAATATTGCTCCGAACGAAGTGATACCACTGGAAGCTATGCGAATTGGTTTAAGAGGCGATACCTTCGAGTTGTATCTGGATAAAAAGTAACACCATGCGTAGGTATGGACTGATTGGTTACCCGCTAACCCACTCCTTCTCTCAGAAGTATTTTACAGAGAAGTTTGAAGCTTTGGGCCTGCCCGATTGTATGTACTCCAATTTCTCTCTGAAAGAGATGAAAGAGTTGGCCCCACTGCTCGAAAATCAAATTGACCTGTTTGGATTGAATGTGACGATACCCTACAAAAAAATGGTATTGGACTATGTAACAGAAACCACCGATGTGGTAAAAAAGATCGGTGCCTGTAACTGTATCCATATCCATGGTAATAAAATTACGGCACACAATACAGATGTGGTTGGTTTTGAGCAATCGCTGAGACCATTTCTGAAACCGCATCATAAAGCTGCTCTGGTACTGGGTACCGGCGGTTCTTCGGCTGCAGTGGAATATGTTTTGCAAAAACTGAATATCGACATTCAGTTTGTATCGAGAAAGGCAAGTGATAAATCCATTTCATATGAACAGGTGGATAAGGATATGATCCTCTCGCATCCGCTGATCGTTAATACCACTCCCTTGGGTATGTACCCAGATGTGGATTTTTTCCCGCATATCCCATATGAATACCTAACCCCGCAGCACCATCTGTACGATCTCATTTATAACCCTGCCGAAACCAAATTTTTAGCGAAAGGAAAAGCCCAGGGTGCCACAACACAAAACGGACAGGAGATGCTGGTACTGCAGGCAGAGGAGAGTTGGCGGATCTGGAATAGTTGATGGATCAGGAAACCCAGGTTCTTTCCCGTTTCATTACCTGCCATGAAGTATTTTTCTTTTCGAGAAAAAATATTTCTCCATAACCAATATGGTTTCTTATAAAAAAAATCAAGTGAATGGCCACTTTTGTTCTTGTGACATTAAAAACGGGTTTTGAAAAATAGAATCTTCCCGTAATCCTTAGCCCGTCATTAATCCCTTGTTCTTTTGTTTTTATAGGGAATTGGATTGCTTTTTCCAGGTCTCTTATATCAATATGGTCACTTATAGTTAAATCTTGCTTTAGCGTATCTGAAGAATGAGTTCTGATACTATGATTGTATTGATTGATATATGTTTTGAGGTAAGATTTGTCATCATTGTAAATATGATCAAGACTGTCTTTAACTAAAATATAAAAGGCTTCGGTATCTAATATAAATTTTATACTGTCGTTTTCTTTTTGAACTTCTTCTGGTTTTTTGTAGCCAGGCATTAATAGCGGCATCAGCTTGTAATAATATCTGACCGTATCACCTTTGCCTGTTGTTTCAATAATACAACTGGCAACAATCTGTTGTATATCCGGATCAAATTTGGGTTGATCCTTTTTGCTTTTGCAGGCAATCAACAGACAACTGTAAAGGATAATTAATTTGGATGGGTGCATTACCTGTTTGATTCAATAAGCGTGAAATATCCATAAATAAACAGAATATATGTTGATTACTACTCAAACCGCGCCTTTGCGCCTCTGCGTGAGAAATAATTTGCACGCAGAGGCGCAAA
>CBHRAM010000372.1:0-3679 GCA_966076165.1 uncultured Chitinophagaceae bacterium | reverse complement strand
TGCGGCTGGACTTCACCTATTCCTATCGCCCGGATGTGAAACAACGGTATTATTTCCGTGTGTCTTATAATAATGAACAGGTGGCAGATACGGTGCTAAAAATAAATCCGCTGTATTATCCTGATCAAAGAACCCAGGTCAAATTCATCGACTTCGGCTATCAGTACAAATATTATAATGTTGATTATATCTCTTATCCATCCAAAGGTTTTTTATTTGAGGGCAACCTGTATAAACGCGGACTCGATAATATTTCCAATCTCTGGCAGGCCAGTGCCAGGGCCGTGTATGCGGTTCCTTTCAGTAAAACATCCTTCCTGCATCTCGAAGGCCTGGCCATGGGTAAACTGCCTTTCAATAATTACTTCCTGAACCAGCGCTTATTCGGTTATGGCAATTTTCAGATGCGCGGGCTTGAATACAATGTGGTAGATGGGATGGTGGGTGCTTCGCTTAAATCAACCGTACACAAAGAGATCCTCTCGTTTATTTTACATAACCCCTTTCCAAGTAAAACACACGATAAGATCCCTTTCCGTATTTTCCTGAAAGCCTATGGCGACCTGGGCTATGCCTATACCCGCAATCCCAATATCACCAACACCCTCAATAATACCCTTCTCCGCACCTGGGGATTTGGCATGGATATCATCTCTATCTATGATTTTGTATTTAAAATCGAGTACAGCTTTAACCAACTGGGCAAGGATGGCTTATATTTACAGACGAGAAATGACTTTTAGCAGAGGGCGTTTATTGGTTTACTGGTTTATTAGTTTATTGGAACGCCGATAAGCGATTAAACCAATAAACCAGTAAACCAATAAACTAAAAACAATGAAAGTAGCCATATACAGTCGCGGATTGGATTTTGAGCAGGAGAACCCCTTACTCATCTTACTCGAAGAGCTTAGCCGCTACGAAACTTCTATTTATATTTTTCATAAACTGCTGGAACAGTTTAGCCTGCCAAAGCATTTGCATGAAAGGGTGATCCCATTCAAAACATCAGACGATCTGGATGAGCAATTCGATTTTCTGATCAGCATTGGTGGAGACGGAACCTTATTGGATACGATCACACTGGTAAAAGATAAGCAGATTCCTATCATCGGTATCAATTTTGGCCGATTGGGTTTTCTGGCCAGTATCAGTAAAGATGAACTGAGCAGCGCCGTAGACTCCTTGATCAATCATACCTATGTAATTGATAAAAGGACCCTGATACACCTCGATTCCAATGAACCCCTGTTTGGCGATGCGCCCTTCGCGCTCAACGAATTTGCGATCCATAAAAGGGATATCTCCCCCATGGTAAAGATCCATACCTACCTGAATGGTGAGTTCCTGAATACTTATTGGGCCGATGGGTTGATCGTATCAACTCCCACAGGATCAACGGGTTATAACATGAGCTGTAATGGCCCCATCGTTTTTCCTGAATCCTCCAGTTTTGTGATCACCCCCGTGGCACCCCATAACCTGAACGTTCGTTCCATCGTAATACCCGATACCAACGTGATCTCATTTGAGGTGGAAAGCCGGGCCGACCTGTTTATCTGCGCCATGGATGCCCGCAGGGAAATCGTGAATAAAAGCATTCAACTGGCGGTTCGGCGCGAAAAATTCGGGGTGAGCCTGATCCGTTTGAACGAAAATAGTTTTCTGTCCACGCTGCGAACCAAGCTTACCTGGGGTCTTGATAAAAGAAATTAACTTTTATGGTATTAAAATTTGGCGTTATTTTAGAATTCAATATCCGACGCACCTGAACCATGCTTAGAAAAACTATAACCATACTTTTACTGCTGATCGGCCTTCAAAAAGTGAATGCCCAGGTAATGGATGCCTATGTACACCAGGGCGAAGTGGGTATTTCGATGGGTTTGGCTCATTATTTTGGCGACCTGAACCCCAATTCAGCCATCAACCGGCCCAAAACAGCTGCCGGGATCTTCTTCAGAAAACAGATCTCCAACTATATCGGTGTTCGCTTATCCGGCGATTATGCCATGGTAGGTTATTCAGATGTTTACAGCAGCAATCCCGTACAAAATACCCGTAACCTCAGCTTTAACAGCAATATCTGGGAACTGGCACTGGCTGCCGATTTCAATTTTTTTGAATTCCATCCCGGTTTTGAAGGATATAATTTTACCCCATATATCGGATTAGGGGTGGGGGTTATATCATTTGACCCCTATGCATATCTCGGCGGAGAAAAA
The DNA here is from genome assembly GCA_966076165.1 of uncultured Chitinophagaceae bacterium. Lineage (GTDB taxonomy): Bacteria > Bacteroidota > Bacteroidia > Chitinophagales > Chitinophagaceae > Sediminibacterium. The sequence continues at coordinate 1,454 of CBHRAM010000372.1, read as the reverse complement.
TACTATCTGCGCCCATTGGGTACCGAAGGACAGGGTAGCTCATTATACCCCAACCTGCAGCCCTACAGCCCGATCGCCATCAGCATTCCCTTCACTTTCGGGGTAAAATATGCCCTGAATGAAAGAACCAATATTTTCGGAGAGATCGGTTACCGTTTTACCACCACCGATTACCTGGATGATGTAAGCGGCAATTATGCCCCCGATGCTTTTCCTCCTTTACCGGATGGCTCCCCTTCACCTGCATTTCTGTTGCAGGACAGAAGTTATGAAACCGGTACCTCCATTGGTGTCAAGGGCAAACAAAGGGGAAACAGCCTCCAGAAAGATGCTTTTGCCACCATTAAAATCGGGGTGTCTTTTAACCTGCAATCTTATCGTTGCCCTACCCCTTCTTCCCGCAGGTAATTCTTTTTGCCTTTGAGGGTTGGTTTTCAGCATATTTTATCCCGTCATGCCTTGATTTTGTTACATTTGCAGCCTAAATGAGGGGAGTATCATGCAGGATAGCCTGTTAGACCGGATTGATAAAGAGCGCTTGCCGCACCATATCGCCATCATCATGGACGGAAACGGACGATGGGCCCAGGAAAAAGGCCAGGATCGTTTGTACGGCCATTTTCATGGTGTGGAGAGTGTGCGTGATATTGTGGAGGGCAGTGCGGAACTCGGTATCAAATACCTGACCCTGTATGCATTCAGTACCGAAAACTGGGACAGGCCACAACAGGAAGTGGAGGGTTTAATGACCTTACTGGTAGATACCATCCGCAAGGAAGTGCCTACGCTGAATAAGAACAATATCCGCCTGCATGTGATCGGCGACCTGAATATGTTGCCCGAGTTTGCGCATAACGAATTGAATGAGGCATTGGAGATGACGGCAGCCAACACGGGCCTGAACCTCATCATGGCATTGAGTTACAGCAGCCGTTGGGAATTGGTGAATGCGGTAAAAAATATCGGGTTGGATGTAAAAGCCGGTAAGATCGACCCGGAAACCATTAACCAGGATACATTGCAGCAATACCTGTCCACCAGCCAGTTTCCCGATCCGGAACTGATGATACGGACCAGTGGCGAATACCGGATCAGCAATTTTCTTTTATATCAACTGGCCTATGCCGAATTATATTTTACCAACACCCGTTGGCCCGATTTCCGTAAACACAACCTGTATGAAGCCATTCTTGATTTCCAGGGAAGAGAAAGGAGATTTGGCAAAACAGGTCAACAAATACAGGAGGAAACCCAATTGGCATAGTGCAGATCATCCCTTGTATGTAATGAAATAGTTGATTTAACAAAGACTTTTCATTATTCCCGTTAATTTGCCCCGCCTAAAAACCCGAACCATTGCTGAACGAAAACCGCAAATTTTCTCTCAGCCAGCAATACCACAAACCGAAACCGGATGCAGAAAGTGTACAAAATTTTAGTGTTGGCTTTAGTAA